>CAWUIT010000012.1:0-22158 GCA_963922345.1 uncultured Dokdonia sp.
CAAGGAATAGAAGGACAGCCTATTGATGAAAATACAAATTTTAATAGCTTCTTTGCTCCTGATACATATACCATCAATCTCGCCACATATGACGGAGTAGACTTTACCCTCACAGGAGATAGTATTACAGTTTCTAAAGTAGAGCTCACTATTAATCCAGTTCATACCGTAAACATTATTAACGTAGATGATAATGTGATAGGTTACTTGCATTATACTGGCTTTACTAATGAGTTTGATAATGATCTCAACAATGTCTTTGGGCAATTTCAAAGTGCGGGTGTAACAGATCTAGTGCTAGATTTGAGATATAACGGAGGTGGATCTATTGAAACCGCAAATGACCTCTCTACAATGATTACAGGTCAATTTAATGGACAAGAGTTTATAACCCAGCAATACAATGACGATCGAAATCCAGAATACGAATTTGTGAGGTTATTTAATGATGTACTTGGATCGGGTGATGATGGACCTTCTATTAATAGCTTAAATCTTTCAAGAGTGTATGTATTAACGACTGGAAGAACTGCAAGTGCAAGTGAACTTATATTGAGCGGTCTCAACCCCTATATTGATGTTATCCAAATCGGGACTAATACTGTAGGAAAATTTGAAGGTTCGTTTCTCTTGTATGATGCTCCAGCTCCAGGTTTTAATAGAACTCAAGCAAACCCAAACCACCGCTACGTGATGTTACCTTTGGTGCTTAAATCTGTAAACGCTGCAGGCTTTACAGATTATTTTAACGGTATAGCTCCTGAAATTGAAGTAGCAGAAAACTTTGCAAACCTAGGTCAATTAGGTGAACCTGGAGAACCTCTTCTAGATGCAGCCATAGATGCTATATTAAATGGCCGAAGTTCTAGAAATTATAACACGCAAATACAACCTTCGTATTACGATACTGAAGAAAATGATCCTTTATATCAAAGGATGTTTGTAGATAAGATTGAATTTTAAAGTAAATATTAAAATGTAAACACGGGTGATATAATCCACACCCGTGTTTCATTTAGTCTACGTTAATCGATCGGGTAAACATTGCCAGGTATTATTCCTGCTTCAATCGAACTTATAAAATCTCCTGTGCTTGCGTCGTACAGCTCAATATTTCCGTTACTAGCAAAATCTGCCGCATCACAACCAGCGATTGTCCTGTTAGATAAGATCGTCATATTATAGAAATTAACATCAGTTATAAAAGGTTGCGTTGTGTTAGTAAATCCTTCGACTGTTGTTTTAAACACCACACCATTTAAATAATAATACGCGTCACCCCCTACGATATTTAAGTGGTTAGGATGCTCTTCTGTTGCAAAGAAAAAAGAAGCTACAACTTGATTTCCTGCAATATCGATTATGCTTAATCTTCCTCCTGTCTCTGCCCCAGTAAATGCTGGCGCTCCTCCAGACAACACAACGAGACGACCAGAAGCATCAATACTCATAGAATTAGGAACATCCCCTACCTCAACGGTACTTGTGACTGCTTCATTTTCTAAAGAAATAACAGAAATTATATTATTTACCCCGAAGCCACCTTGATGTGCAACATAAAGACTACTACCCGATATAAGGACATCCTCAGGCCCTTCACCCACAGGTATTTGATTTACAACTTCATTTATTATCAGATCAACAACTGCAACAAAATCATCAAGAGGATCATTAGGATCTCCCCAGTTGGTTACATACCCCTTTTCATCAAATAATATCATATGACGTGGGTTATTAAGACCTGAAGTAATTACAGATCGTCCTTCAAAAGTGCCCTTATCTACCACCGTGATTTGCGAACTCACATTTGCCACAACATAAGCTAGGGAATCACCCACAGCCATAGACTGCACTATGTTACCTAAATTACTATCATTAACTGATTGAAAAACGGACGATTCTCTGTTTGAAAAATCGGAATTGATATAATCCACTGTTCCAAAACCATTATTAAAAGGACCTTCATTAGTAACAAAAAATCCTTCTGTATATGGATCATCTTCAACTACTACAACAGGATTATCCACCATAGGATTATCATCATCAGAACAAGAAATAAACGCCGCTGCCAAAATCAATAAATAAAAAAAATGTTTCATAAGTTTAATTAAAATGTATAAGTAGTTTGAATAAAAAAGTTACGACCTGGATTAGGTCTAAATGCGACAGTTTGATAATTTGAATTGAACATATTGTTTACCCTTACAGATAGAAGCATAGTACTTTTACCTTTTAAAAGTTTATAAGTAAGACCAGCATTTGCCACAACGTATTGGGCTACTTGGTCAGTATTATCTGTAGTGGTAAAAACACTGTCAACAAATCTTCCTTGTATATAACTGCTCAAGCGTTTATAATTATGAGCAATAGAAGTCACGACTTTATGTTCTGGCACATAAATTAATCTCTTGTTAAGAGTAACATCATTTGCAATGGTATACGTATAGTTTGTATTAAACTGCATATAATGATCCCCTAGTTCCCTTTGAGCGATTATAGAATATTCTGCCCCATAATTTTCTGAAGATGCAATATTCATCGGTGACCAGATTCCAGTAGCTTGAGGCTGCCACTTTATTAAATCACTTGCATTAATATAAAAACCCCTCAACTGCATAGTAAAATTTTTCTTTTCTACACCTATACCAAGATCTACTTGGTTGCTAGTTTCGGGTTTAAGATCTTGGTTACCTCTCGCACCTGCTCCCAGCCAGTAGAGATCATTAAATGTTGGAATACGGTAATTTTGAGAAGCGTTTAAGGTAAATTTATACGCTTTCGCGAAAGCGTAATCTACACCAATCCCCAGAAGAAATGGACTTTCATAATCCTTTACAAATTCTTGCCTAGCTTGTAACTCATATGTGATGGAAGACGTCGCTTGATGCTTCCAGAGTGCTACAAGAGACCCTATAGTTCTATTTGCACTAGTTATGGCGTCTCCGCTCGCCGAAATTGTTGTAGCTTCTCCTATTACTGTGAGCTGTTTTGTTCTATCAAATTTGAAAACATTCTCATAATTTGCTAGGTAGCGTATAGCTTTACCTAAGCTACTTTGATTATTTGTGTTATTTGGGTAATACCTAAACTGCTCAAAAATATGTGCAAGTCGCAAGCGTCCCTCATTGCGAGTACTTAAATTTTCCCACACAGCAAGTGTCCTAGCATTTTGATCTTTGTAAGCATCGTTAGAGGGTGCTGTAAGTGTTCCAGAAAAGTTACGGTCACTCAAATAACTATTATGATGTAGTTTAAAAATATGCGTACGGCTCGTATTTTTAGAGATCAGATATCCAGCATTCAAGTTGATATTAGAATTTTCATAAGCCCCATTTTCATTCTTCAATCCATCGGTCTCTAAATAGTCAAAATCATTTTCTGATTGTTGAAAGTCTACGGCTGCGTCTATATACCATTTTTGCGATGAAAAAAGAGTTTTTACAAATGCTGTCTGAGTATCAAAACTCCCATAGCCGGCGGCCACTATCGTTTCTTGTTTTTCTTTAAAAGTTATCTCATTATTTAAATGTATACTCCCACCTATGGCTCCTGAACCATAAATTATACTGCCACCTCCAGATCGTACATCAAGTTGATCATAATTTTGTGAAGAAATGGTGTTAAAATCTGTTTGCCCATTGAGCTGACTGTTGATATTAATCCCATTCCAAACAACTGCGGTCTGGGCTGCATTAGTCCCTCTAAAAGAAGCAGACGAAACACCTCCAGGTCCATTCTCTCGAAAATAAATACCAGTATTGGAACGTAAAACATCAGTAAGAGAAGTCCTTGACTGAGAGCGAATACTATCTGTAATTTTTTGTACAGTGATACCCACGCTGTGATCGCGTAACTTCACATCACTTAATATGACCTCCGGAAGAATCTCTGGAGAATCAGTCTGTGCCATAATGCCACAACTACAGTGTAAAACACTTAGAAAAAAGAATATATACCTCATACATCTACCGACCTTTTACCCGAAAGTCGCTTGATATTTAATTACGAATATTGGCAGGTCTCCTGGCTTGCTTTTGTTACACCTTCCCATCACAACACCTTGTGACAGTGGCTTTGTAGTAGTAACAAACCCCTTAGGGCTTAGCTCACAGTTGCGGGAACAGCTTCCGATTGTAACGGAATTCCCTTTTAATCCTATACACCCGTGTGATGTATAAGAACCAAAATTCACAACAAAGATACATAACTTTGCACCAAACTTTCAGGAATCTTACAAACCATCAAGGGTTAGAATGTGCAAGCAAAAAAAATTATTGAGGCACTTCATTCCTATTTAAGCACTACTTTTGGCAAATGAAAAAATGGCTTTCTTGTTTACTAATAGCTACTTCCATTCTCATTTCTTGTACTGAGAAAGTACCTGAGACTTCAATAAAAAAGGAAGCTCATAGTAAAACGACCGTAGCATTTGCAAATGGTTTTTCTATCCAAAAATTTAAAAATTATACACTTCTTGAGGTAACAGAAGCATTTCCCAACTCAAAAAAATCCTTTACCTATGCTCTAGTGCCAGACGGGAATTTTCGCCCGAGTGTAGAAGAAGATAACGCTCCAGATCTCAACACTCTGCTCAAACAGAAAAAAATAGACGCAATCATAAAAACACCTGTAGAGAAGATAGTTGTTACTTCTACAACTCACATCCCTTCGCTTGAGATGCTTGGGGTAGCTCACACGCTGGTAGGATTTCCTAATCGTGATTATATCTCGAGTCCGCTTTCGCGAAAGCGTATAGAAAATGGTGAAATTACAGAGCTGGGGCAAAATGAATCCCTTAATACAGAACTTGCCATTAACCTTGAACCAGACGCGGTGGTCACCTTTGGGGTGGAGGGAGAAAATACATCAATCAACTCATTGCAACGTGCTGGGATTCCCGTACTATATAATGGTGATTGGGTTGAAAAAAACCCGCTGGGAAAAGCAGAATGGATCAAATTTTTTGGAGCTTTATATGGAAAAGAAAAACTGGCAGACAGCTTATTTACTGCTATTAAAAATGATTATCTATCCTTAAAAAAGAAGGTGCAAACCATACAAGACAGACCTACAGTATTGAGCGGAGCGCTGTACAAAGATGTCTGGTACCTCCCAAAAGGAAATAGCTGGCAAGCGCAAATTTTACAAGATGCAGGCGGTGACTATCTATGGTCTGATACAGAAGGTGCAGGGAGTATTGCCTTGAGTATTGAATCTGTTTTAGATAAGGGACAAAAAGCGGAATACTGGGTGGCACCGGGACAATATACATCATATACAAAGCTAGAAAGTGATAATCCTGTCTATGGTGAATTTGAGGCTTTCCAGAGCAAGCGCGTGTATACATTTGCAAAAGGAATAGGTGAGAAAGGTGGTGTACTTTACTATGAACTTGCTCCCAATAGACCAGACTTAGTTTTAAAAGACCTCATAAAAATTTTACATCCTGAACTCATAAACCAGCCCTTTACATTTTTTGCACCTCTGGATGATTAGTAAAAAATACATAGCGACCTTTATAGTTCTCATAGGCATTTTTAGTATTTGCTTCTTGCTCAATCTGAGTTTAGGTTCTGTACATATCCCGCTGCGCGAAGTATTTGCCAGTCTTCTAGGTGGCGAAGCTTCAAAAAAAAGCTGGGAATATATTATCATCGATTATCGCCTACCAAAAGCAATTACAGCAGTTATAGCAGGTGCTGGACTATCGATCGCTGGATTATTGATGCAAACACTTTTCAAGAATCCCCTCGCTGGACCATTTGTGTTAGGTATAAGTAGCGGGGCAAGTCTAGGAGTTGCAATTTACATACTAGGTGGAACGGCATTAGGCCTTACAACATCCTTAATAAGTGGCAAATGGGGTCTTATTATAGCAGCTAGTTTAGGAAGCTTCTTAGTATTACTACTCGTGCTAGGTGTAGCAGCTAGAGTAAGAGACACTATGGCATTACTTATCATCGGGCTTATGGTGGGGAGTCTCACCAGTTCCCTAGTGAGTGTTCTTGCATACTTTAGTAAGGCAGAAGAGTTACAAAGGTTTGTGTTTTGGTCTTTTGGAAGTTTGGGAGATGTATCCTGGTCAGGTTTGGGAATTCTTGCACTTTGTTCGGGTACAGGTATTCTAATATCTATTCTAAGTCTCAAATCCCTTAATAGTCTTCTACTTGGGGATACTTATGCGAGAAGTATAGGTACAAAGTTCACGCAATCTAGAATTCTCATTATAGTTGCGACTAGTTTAATCGCAGGGAGTATCACCGCCTTTGCCGGTCCCATAGCCTTTATAGGTCTCGCCGTACCACACCTTGTTAGACAAATAATAGATACCGCAAATCATATTATTTTACTTCCTGCTGCGCTAATAGGAGGAGCTATCCTTATGTTACTTTGCGATACCATTGCGCAAGTACCATTGAGTGAATATACACTGCCTATCAATGCGATTTCTGCTTTGGTAGGAGCCCCTGTGGTCATTTGGTTGCTTGTTAGAAAAAAGAAACTCTTGTTCTAAAAGCTATGACAGACTCAAAAAAAAATATTGTCAAAACCGATGAATTGTCTATAGGGTACAACTCAAAGAGTACTAAGACTGTTGTTGGAAGTCATATCAATATTACCCTTAAACGAGGGGAACTAGTTGGTTTGATTGGCGTTAATGGTTCTGGTAAGTCTACATTAATTCGGACGCTATCTGGATTACAAGAACGGCTATCGGGTAGCATCTTATTAGAAGGACGTGAGATCGATACCATACCTATTGATCACTTAGCAGAAACATTAAGTGTTGTATTAACCAATCAACCTATTTCAAAAAATCTTTCTGTTATAGAACTTGTTGCGTTGGGTAGACAGCCATATACGAATTGGCTAGGCAAATTACTTGAAAAAGATAAAGAGATTATACGTCAATCTTTAAAGGATACAGAAACCTATGATCTTAAAGACAAGAAATGCTATGAGTTGAGCGATGGGCAGCTACAACGCGTTTTAATCGCTAGAGCACTAGCTCAGGATACAGATTTTATAATTTTAGATGAACCTATGACGCATCTAGACTTGCATCATAAGGCATCAATATTTAAGCTTCTGTCTACAATCGCACATCAGAAGAAGAAAACGGTATTGTTTTCTACTCACGATATAGAATTTGCTTTGAGATTATGTGATAAAATGATTGTAATCGGCACCCGAGAAACCTGTATGGACACTCCAGAAAATCTTATCAAAGATGGTATTCTAGACACTTTATTCCCCACACATAGCATCACGTTTGATAGAGATAATCGCATATTTAAATTAAATGAATGAACTTCCTCAAACGATTTTACGCTATAATAATATGCATACTCTTAGTAAGTTGCTCCTCCAGTATTGAGACTAGTCAAGATGTGTTTCGCTTTCGCGAAAGCGTAAAAAATCCAGCACCAGATCATTTTGAAAAGGCTTATCGCATTATTGATACTTCAAAACTATACCAGCTCATTGCGAGTTATTATCTCTATGATACCGCGCAAGTCAACATTGTCGAAAAATACAATCAAAAAGAATATCTCAAATTTTATTCACGAGGTAGACTTGCGGTGTATGATGACTTTGATATCAATACGATAGATACGCTCAAACCTAAAGTATCTGATCAAGGGTACTATTCATTTAAGTACGGCGCCATCGCTACAATGCATTACATTACTAATGAGGATGGTAAACAGTTTTACAACCCACAAACACTTGATGTAAAAATAGATACAATAATTCTCTACTCACAAAGCACAAAATATGTAAGCAAGTATTTACCCAAGCTAATCCCTAACCACATAATTGTGAATAAAGCAAATTGGTAAAGGCTTTTATGGCTATTCTTCTTTATATATTTACAGTATGAATGAATCCATAATCCTCCTCATCGTAACGTTTATAGCTCTGGTTATAGGTGCTGGTCTAGGCATTTTTATAACTAATCTTAAAAAGAAAGGCGAATTAAGTTCTCTTCAAGAACGCTTGTCACAAGAACATATTAAACTTGATGAAGCTCGCAGTACACTTCTTAAAGCTGAGAATCAAATCGAGCAATTACGCACAGATAATGAGAAGCAAATAGAAAAATTGCGGGAAAGTAGCGACCGTCAGATTGCATTTATACGAGAAGAAAAAGATCAATTTCAAAATGAACTCACCGCTCGTAATGTTGCATTTGAAGGCTTGCAAAAGAGAATGGAAGAAAAGACTGGAGAGCTTGAGCAATTGCAAGCGAAGTTTACAAAGGATTTTGAACTAGTGGCCAATAAAATTCTTGATGAGAAATCAAATAAATTTACATTACAAAACAAGCAAAATCTTGACATTATATTAAAACCGTTGCAAGAGAAAATCCAAAACTTTGAAAAGAAGGTTGAGGAGACTAATAAGGAAGCCATTGATAGAACATCTGCTTTAAGAGAGCAGATCAAGGGTCTTGCAGCTCTTAATGAACAAATGTCTAAAGAGGCAAATAATCTTACCAAAGCACTCAAGGGAGACAGTAAGGCGCAAGGGAACTGGGGCGAATTAGTGCTAGAAAGAGTTCTGCAAAAATCTGGACTAGAAAAAGACAGAGAGTATTTTTTACAGCAAAGTTTTAATACGGAAGATGGGAGTCGTGTATTACCAGATGTTGTCATACATCTTCCCGATAATAAAAAAATGATAGTTGATAGTAAAGTCTCTTTAAGAGCTTATGAACGTTATGTAAACGAAGAAGATGCAGATATTAGAGAAGGGCACCTTAAAGAGCACATTGCCGCTCTTAAACGTCACGTCCAGCAACTAGGAGAAAAGAACTATCACGATTTATATAAAATAGAAAGTCCAGATTTCGTTTTATTATTTATACCCATAGAGCCCGCATTTGCCATTGCTTTAAATAATGATAATCAGTTATACAATCAAGCATTTGAAAAGAATATAGTGATTGTAACTCCATCTACCCTACTCGCCACATTAAGAACAATAGATTCTATGTGGAACAATGAAAAACAACAGCAAAATGCTTTAGAAATTGCAACGCAAGCTGGAAGATTATATGATCAATTTGTAAATCTCACCGATGATCTTATTAAAGTAGGTAATCAACTCAGAACAGTCCAAGGTAGCTACGACGGTACTATGAAAAAATTAACCGGACAAGGCAATCTCATTAAGAAGGTAGAAAAATTAAAGAAACTTGGCATTAAACAAAAAAAACATATCAACGAGAAACTCGTAGAACGTGCTATTGCAAATGATGATCAACCCACACTCTTAGATTAATATTATGAAAAAGATACTTTTTGTCGTACTCACCACCATATTCTTAATGGCAGCGGGTTGGTTCGCTTTTATTTACTACGTCCCTTATAGTAAAGGAACTCGCGCAGGAGAACTTATTAAATTTTCTAACAAAGGGGTTATTTTTAAAACTTGGGAAGGAGAAATAAGTCAAGGTATTAGCGGCGCTCAAATCTTTAGTTTTTCCGTTTTAGATCAAGAGCAAGAAGCAATAGATGCTCTTAACGAGTATCAAGGTCAATATGTTAAGGTAGAGTACATTGAGCGATTTGGTACCTTTTCATTTTGGGGGGATACCAAGTATTTTATTACTAAAGTCATTCCAGATCAATCCCCACACTTTAATAGACAATAAATAGAGCCGCTTTGCGGCTCTTATAATGTAACAGCCTATATGAGAAAAGTCTAGTTTTTTACGAGGCGCTTTGTTATAATATTTTTCTCATCAGTGAGAGAGACGATATAGACACCAGATTGTAACTTACTAATATCGATATCCTCGCCGTTTTTTTGAATGACTTTACTTAGAACAGGATCTCCAAGTATATTATAAACTGTCGCCTTGAGATTACCTTCTGAGCGATTAGATACACGCACCTTATCTGCTGCAGGGTTTGGGTATAATGATATTTGATCGGAGAGGCTGTACTTTCCAGACGTATTATTTTTCTCAAAATTTTGCGAGAATGCACTCGTGACGCTTGTCAAAAAGCATACAAGTAGAAGTAATTTTTTTATCATGATTTGGGCTTACGATAATGAATTTGAAAGATAATTAATAATTCTAAAAAATATCTTATTTTGAAAGAATAATCTTACTTAATTATCTAATATTTAATTCAAATACGCTTTTTATCGATAAATAAAATCATTTTAAATCGTTTTTCGCTTTCGCGAAAGCGAACTTAAAACAATAGAAATAAAAAAGCCTGCTCAACAATGAACAGGCTGTTATAAGAATATTTTGATGTTATTAATTGCTTAAATACATCTTTCTTCGTGCATAAAGATCATAGAACTCATCATCACGTAGGTTATCAATAAATAGTATACTTTCTCCAGTACTCTTCATTTCTGGTCCCAAATTCTTATTCACATTAGGGAACTTATTGAAAGAGAAAACAGGTTGTTTTATAGCATATCCTTCTAATTGAGGATTAAATGTAAAGTCTTTTACCTTCTTCTCTCCAAGCATAACCTTAGTAGCATAATTTACATAAGGCTCTTTATATGCTTTTGCTATAAATGGTACTGTACGAGAAGCTCTTGGATTTGCTTCTATGATGTAGACTTTATCATCTTTTACAGCAAACTGTATGTTGATCAAACCTACCGTCTCAAGTGCTAATGCTATTTTTTTAGTATGATCTCGTATTTGCTCTAGCACAAGGTCTCCTAGGTTAAAAGGTGGTAATGTTGCGTTAGAATCTCCTGAGTGTACACCACAAGGTTCAATATGTTCCATAATCCCAATGATGTAAACATCTTCACCATCACAGATAGCATCTGCCTCTGCCTCAATAGCACCATCCAGATAATGATCTAAGAGTAACTTGTTATTTGGGATCTTTCTTAAAAGATCAACTACGTGCTCTTCTAACTCGCGATCGTTTATCACAATCTTCATCCCTTGTCCTCCCAGTACATAAGAAGGACGAACCAAAATTGGGTAATCTAATCGTTGCGCCACTTCTAGTGCTTCATCTGCTGTTTCGGCAACATCAAATTCTGGGTAAGGAATGTTTAAATCTTTTAAAAGACTTGAGAAGCTCCCTCTATCTTCTGCAAGGTCTAAGGCTTTGTAGCTTGTACCTAAAATCTTGATGCCATATCGATCAAGTTTTTCAGCAAGTTTAAGAGCTGTTTGTCCGCCTAGCTGTACGATAACTCCCTCCGGTTTCTCGTGACGTATAATATCGTAGATATGCTCCCAGAATACGGGCTCAAAATATAATTTGTCTGCCGTGTCAAAGTCTGTAGATACTGTCTCAGGATTACAGTTAATCATTATAGTCTCATAACCACACTCTGCTGCAGCCAGAACCCCGTGTACACAACAGTAATCAAACTCGATTCCCTGACCTATACGGTTAGGACCCGAACCTAATACGATCACTTTTTTCTTATCTGATACAATACTTTCATTATGAGCAAACTTAGTTCCATCTGGAAGCTCCATCTCATTTTCAAAAGTAGAGTAGAAATAAGGTGTTTTTGCAACAAACTCTGCTGCACAAGTATCTACCAGCTTATAAACTCGTTTGATATTTAGTTCGTCACGTTTATTGTAAACTTCGCTTTCTAGACAATCTAGCATATGTGCAATTTGCCTATCTGCAAAACCGCGTTGTTTTGCTTCGAGTAGTAAATTTCGCGGAAGCGTATCTATTTTAAAATTAGAAATCTCTTTCTCCATCATATAGAGTTCCTCGTATTGCTTTAGGAACCACATATCAATCTTAGTTATCTCGTGTATACGTGATAGAGGGATACCCATCTGGATGGCATCGTAAATTACAAACACACGATCCCAGCTTGCGTGTGTAAGCTTTTCTATAATTTGATCATAGCTCTTATACCCCTTTCCATCTGCTCCTAGTCCGTTACGTTTAATTTCTAATGACTGTGTTGCTTTGTGCAGTGCCTCTTGAAAAGAACGCCCTATACCCATTACTTCTCCCACAGACTTCATCTGTAGTCCTAGTGTGCGGTCGCTGCCTTCAAATTTGTCAAAATTCCATCTTGGAATCTTTACAATAACATAATCTAATGTAGGCTCAAAGAGTGCAGAAGTCGATTTTGTAATCTGATTATCAAGTTCATCAAGATTGTAACCTATGGCTAGTTTGGTTGCCACTTTTGCAATAGGGTATCCAGTCGCTTTTGATGCTAGTGCAGATGATCTAGAAACTCTTGGATTGATTTCAATAGCAATAATCTCATCTTCATCTTCTGGATTGACTGCAAATTGAACGTTACATCCTCCTGCAAAATCCCCTATACTACGCATCATATGGATAGCCATATCACGCATTTTTTGATACGTTACATCTGATAGTGTCATTGCTGGCGCTACGGTTATGGAATCACCTGTGTGTATTCCCATAGGGTCCATATTTTCAATAGCACAGATTATTACAACATTGTCATTTGCATCTCTCAAGAGTTCTAACTCGTACTCCTTCCAGCCTATGAGGGCTTTATCGATCATCACCTCGTGTACTGGAGAAACCTCCAGACCGTGCGATAGTAATTTATCAAAATCTTCTTCTTTATATACAAAAGATGCTCCAGCGCCGCCCAGAGTGAAAGAAGAACGTATTACAAGTGGAAAACCATACTCTTGCGCTATTTCTTTTCCTTTTAAGAAAGAATTTGCACTTGATTGAGGTGCCATAGGTATTCCTATTTCCTTCATCAAGTTTTTAAACTGATCTCTATCTTCTGTTATATTTATAGCATCAATATCAACACCTATTAACTCAACATCAAAGTCTTTCCAGATTCCCTTCTCATCTGCTTCAATACAAAGGTTAAGAGCTGTTTGACCTCCCATAGTAGGTAGTACCGCGTCTATATTAGGATGTTTCTTTAATATTTGTACGATAGACTTTGTATTAAGCGGCAATAAATAAACGTGATCTGCCATAGACGGGTCTGTCATAATGGTGGCAGGATTTGAGTTTATAAGAATGGTTTCAATACCATCTTCTCTTAAAGATCTTAAAGATTGGGATCCCGCATAATCAAACTCGCACGCCTGACCGATAATGATAGGCCCTGAGCCAATAAGAAGAATAGATTTAAGCTTATTATTTTTAGGCATTTTACTTGTGGTTTTCTACTATTTTTTAAATTTAGGTACTGATAGGGTATAAAAAAAGGTGTTACTTAAAAAAAGTAACACCTTATATGAACATCTTAGGGATGCATTATTTCTTGTGACGTAGTTCAGAAGATACACTTATTTTCTTTCTTCCTTTAGCGCGACGTCGTGCTAAAACCTTACGACCATTTACAGAAGCCATACGCTCTCTAAAACCGTGCTTATTTCTTCTCTTTCTCTTTGATGGCTGAAACGTTCTTTTCGGCATAATCTATTACTTTTAGGTCTTCCCGACCGTGTATTTTTAAAATATTTGTTACCGCTTTCTTAGCTGGGCGCAAATATACGAGAAGTTTTTACTTCTGCAAATGGAAAAATGAAAATATTTTACCTCCTTTTACCTACCTTTGTCGCCGCCTTTAAACAAGGCAAAATTAAGAAATCATTAGTTCAAAAATACGACCTATGTTCAATAAAAATATAAAACTCATACTCGCCGCTCTAACCCTTGCTACTGCTATATGGCAGTTTACAGAGAATGAAATTGGTAATGGGATTATGCTATTATTCCTTATGGGAATCTTTATTTTCCTTTACTTTAAAAATGAAATTATTCTTTTAGCCTTTTTAAGACTACGTAAGCAAGACTTTGCTGGTGCTCAAAAATGGCTTGCTAAAATTAAAAACCCAAGTGCTGCCCTTGTAAAGAAACAAGAAGGATACTATAACTATTTACAAGGCCTTATGGTTTCTCAAACCAATATGACGCAAGCAGAAAAATATTTTAAAAAGGCCATTAGCCTAGGATTATCAATGAATGCAGATCTTGCAATGGCAAAATTAAGCCTTGCCGGAATTGCTATGAGTAAAAACAGAAAACGCGAAGCACAAGTATTAATCAAAGAGGCAGAAGCTCACGACAAACATAATATGCTAGGCGAACAGCTCAAGGAGATGAAGAAGAATATGAAGCGTATGGGGCAGCAGCCTAAACAACAGTATGGGCGACCTACCTCTGCAAGGGCTGGAAGAAGACAGCGCTAGCATTATAGAGGACTAGCTTTTATGTTTTAGTCCGCTTTCGCGAAAGCGATCACCCCATACTCCATCATTAATATGTATACATTGTGAAGGAAGACTTCCTTAAATATCAAGCGCAAACCACACCACATCCGCTAGCGATGGAAGTAGAACGTGCCGAAGGAAGTTACATATACGATAGCACAGGAAAGCGATATCTAGATTTTGTCGCAGGGGTCTCAGCCTGTAGTCTAGGGCATCAACACCCTAAGGTAAAACAAGCTATTGTAGAACAGCTTGACAAATATTTGCACGTGATGGTGTATGGAGAGTACGCACAGTCTCCCGCCGTAGAACTCACAAAATTACTTTCACACCACTTACCTGCACCATTAGAAAGTACATACCTTGTTAATAGTGGTACTGAGGCTATAGATGGCGCCATCAAACTCGCAAGACGGGCCACTGGCCGTACAGAAATTATCGCAGCTGTAGATGCCTATCACGGCAATAGTTATGGAGCATTAAGTTTAATGAGTAATGATGAACGTACCGCTCCTTTTAAGCCTATGATAGGTGATGTATCCTTCAAGAAGTTTAATTGTGATCAACAGCTGGATCGTATAACTACTAGAACGGCAGCTGTCGTACTCGAAACTATACAGGGAGGTGCAGGCTTTATAGAACCTACCAATAAGTATTTAAAGAAAGTAAAAGAGCGCTGCAACGAGGTCGGTGCACTTCTAATTCTTGATGAAATACAACCCGGAATGGGCCGCACAGGAAAGCTCTTTGGTTTTGAACATTATGACGTCATTCCAGACATTGTCGTAACTGGGAAAGGCTTAGGAGGCGGGATGCCTATAGGAGCATTTACTGCTTCTAGAGAGCATATGAATTTACTTTCTGACCAGCCCAAACTGGGGCACATAACCACTTTTGGAGGTCATCCAGTGATTGCTGCCGCAGCGCTAGCCACTTTACAAGAAATCACACAGAGTGATTTGATGCAACAAGCCTTAAAAAAAGAACAGCTGGTCAGATCTTTACTAATACATCCGTTAATTAAAGAAATAAGAGGTCGCGGATTAATGCTTGCATTACTTACAGATTCTGCAGAGATTACTTCACAAGTGATCTTAAAATGTCAAGATCGTGGTCTAATACTCTTCTGGCTACTCTTTGAAGGTCGTGCTATCAGGATCACGCCTCCACTTATTATTTCAGAAGATGAAATTCGGGAGGGCTGTAGCATATTATTGGACGTATTATCTGAGGTTCAAGAATAATTCTTAAACTATTCGTACCCTTAACTTTATCATTTGATTATGAAGTGTACGCTTTCGCGAAAGCGTAGAAACCATTAATTTTATAAAAAAATTGAACTCTTGAAATTTACGTTACAATCTGATTTTGAACCTACTGGAGATCAACCTTCTGCCATCAAACAACTTGTAGATGGTATCAATGCAAAAGAAGCATATCAAACCCTTCTAGGAGTTACTGGGAGTGGTAAAACATTTACTGTAGCAAACGTGATCAAAGAGGTGCAAAAGCCTACGTTAGTTCTTGCTCATAACAAGACACTTGCGGCGCAATTGTATAGTGAGTTCAAAGCTTTTTTTCCAGAAAACGCGGTAGAGTACTTTGTTTCCTATTATGATTACTATCAACCAGAAGCTTTTATTCCTTCTTCTGGGGTATATATTGAAAAGGACCTCTCTATAAATGAGGAAATTGAAAAAATGCGATTAAGCACTACCTCTTCCCTACTCTCGGGGCGTAGAGATGTGTTGGTAGTAGCCTCTGTCTCGTGCTTATACGGAATAGGAAATCCTGCCGAGTTTCAAAAAAATGTCATTGAGATTAAGCAAGACCAAATTATTGCGAGAACAATGCTGCTCAAAAAGCTTGTACAAAGCTTGTACTCTCGTACTGAAGGAGAATTTAATAGAGGTAACTTTAGAATAAAAGGAGATACGGTAGAGATTTTTCCGGGATATGCAGATATCGCCTTTAGAATTCATTTTTTTGGAGATGAGATTGAGGAGATAGAAGCTTTTGATCCTGCAAGCTCAGAGGTAATTGAGAAGTATACTAGATTGCGCATTTACCCAGCAAATATGTTTGTGACTTCTCCAGATGTGCTTCAAGGAGCGATTAATCAAATAGGCGAAGATCTTACTAAGCAAGTTGGCTTTTTTGAAGAAGTAGGAAAGCACTTAGAAGCAAAGCGACTCGATGAGCGTACTAACTTTGATCTGGAGATGATACGAGAGTTAGGTTACTGCTCGGGTATTGAAAATTACTCTAGATATTTAGATGGAAGAGAGCCTGGAACACGCCCCTTTTGCTTATTAGATTATTTTCCTGATGATTATTTAATGGTAGTAGATGAGAGTCACGTTACGGTATCACAAGTAAGTGCTATGTATGGTGGAGACCGTAGTCGAAAAGAAAATCTAGTAGAATATGGATTTAGGCTCCCCGCAGCTATGGATAATAGACCTCTTAAGTTTGAAGAGTGGGAAGCGCTACAAAATCAGGTTATTTATGTGTCTGCCACTCCAGCAGATTACGAATTACAAAAATCTGAAGGAACCTATGTGGAGCAAATTATTAGACCTACAGGCTTACTAGACCCTGTAGTTGAAGTACGCCCTTCCTTGAACCAAATAGATGATCTTATTGAAGAAATTAATAAAGTAACCGCAAGAGATGAACGTGTGCTAGTAACAACACTTACTAAGCGTATGGCAGAAGAGCTTACTAAATACCTCACGCGCATAGATATACGTACACGCTACATACACTCAGATGTAGACACACTAGAACGTGTGGAGATTATGCAAGACTTACGCAAAGGATTGTATGATGTCTTAGTGGGGGTAAATCTTTTACGTGAAGGACTGGATCTTCCTGAAGTATCACTGGTGGCTATACTTGACGCAGACAAGGAAGGTTTTTTAAGAAGTAATCGCTCCCTTACACAAACCATAGGTCGTGCGGCGAGAAATGTGAATGGCAAGGCTATAATGTATGCAGATAAGATTACAAGAGCTATGCAGGAAACTATAGATGATAGTAACTATAGACGACAAAAGCAGATTGATTATAATACAAAAAATGGCTTGACACCTATGGCGATTAAAAAGTCTCTCGATAATGCGCTTACACGAAAAGCTACTTACAAAATAGAAGCAGAGGAACTTGTAAATCTAGCCGCAGAAGATGCTGAAGAATATCTCACAAAACCACAAATTGAGAAAAAAATAAGATCTACCAGAAAAGCAATGGAGAGCGCTGCAAAAGAATTAGATTTTATGCAAGCTGCAAAGCTGAGAGATCAGATTAAAGTATATCAAGATCAACTCAAAGAGTTGGTATAAATAAGAAAGGGTTTCTTTACAGAAACCCAATCTCAAACTAACCAACCAAACATTCTTATGAAATCTCTATCAATCGTGAAGGTTGTACTTGCGCTTCCTCACGTTTTGGCAATCCTATCATTAAAACACCATTCTCATAGGCCGCTGTAATATCTGCCGTGTTTACTGATTCTGGTAGATTAAATGATCGTTTAAAAGAGCTGTAATTAAATTCTCTTCTCGTAAATTTTCCTTGATCTTTAACCTCTTCCTCATTTTTTATCTCAGTAGAGATAGTAAGGAGATCTTGATCTAATTGGATATTAAAATCTTCTTTTCTAAGACCTGGCGCCGCTACCTCAATAGTAAAGGCATCATCCTTCTCAATAATATTCACAGAAGGTGTCGCATTAGTAAATGTGCTTGTTCTACCCCCTAACCAATCCGTATTTAATAATTCATCAAAAACTGATGGTAAATAAGGTGCTGTATTTTTTCTAACTAGTGTCATGATAATTAATTTTTTGAGTTGTTAAACTTGTCAAACAGTAGGCAAAATTAATTCCACTTTAAAATATATGACTTTTTGGCATAATTTTCAATAATCTGTATGACTTTTTGTCAATTTTATAATTATAGATAAGATGATTATTTAAACTTTACATAGTTAATAATCTGAATATCAACAAATAATACGATTGATCTGTAAGTAGTCATTTTAAGAAGTATTGTCACATATGTTTGCTATTTTGGTGTTGCAAACTAAAGCTTTCGCGAAAGCATATATTATATGATCAAAAAAATAACTATCGTATTTCTCTTCCTCTTATTAATTGCTTGTAATGAGCATAAATTATCAAGCTCTTTTGATCTTGAAATTAATAATACAACGCTCATTGATGAAAAGGGAAATCAATTAAATGGTCTTTACGACGTTTTCTTAAAAAAGGGTAAAATCGCTGTAATCACCGAAACTGATAGCGCACCGACAAATAGAGCAGATACTTTAATAGACGGAACGGATAAATTTTTATTACTAGGGTTTTGGGATAATCACACCCATTTTAGGGGTGGGCCGGATCTTATTGATCAGAATGAAGTTTTTTTAGAGCAATTTCTACATTATGGAATTACGACTGTACGTGATGCGGGAGGTGATCTTACTCCTCAAATTAATGAATGGAATGCACAAAGTAGCAAAGGAACGATTCTAGCACCTACTATTTACACCTCAGGACCTAAACTGGATGGTAAGAATGCTAGGTGGCAAGGCTCTCTTGAAGTAAACTCTATTCTAGAAATTGAGAATGCACTAGATTCCCTCCAGCGTCTTAATGTAGATTGTGTGAAGCTATATGATAGTACAATTTCTGGTGATATGTATTTAGCAATACTACGTCAGGCAGAGCAACGTAATATGATAACCTCTGGCCATATGCCATTTACGGTAACTCTTGATGAGGCGATAGATGCAGGTCTGGATAATATAGAACATCTTTATTATGTTCTCAAAGGGTGTTCTTCTCGAGAGCGAGAAATTACAGAAGATATTAAATCTGGATCGCTTGACTTTTGGGGGAGTATGTCTCAACTCATTGATAGCTATGATGAAGAAACTGCCCAAAAGACCTTTTCAAAATTAAAAAAGGCTAATGTTTATGTTACTCCCACACTTCATATAGGCTCTATATTAAGCTACCTAGATGAAATAGACCATTCAAGTGATACATATCTCGACTTATTACAACCTGAGTTTATAGCTACATATGAAGGTCGAATAAGAAGTGCCTTAAATGCCAGTGATGAAGCAAAGAGTAACAGAAAAGAATTGCAACAATTCTTTATAAAACTTACTCGGTCTCTTGACGATGCGGGAGTAAAGCTGCTTGCAGGTTCAGATAGTGGAGCTTATAACTCGTATATATATCCAGGTCCTTCTTTGCACGGTGAGTTGGAAGAATTGGTAAAAGCTGGGATACCACCATCAAAAGCACTTTCTGCAATGTATCGAGGTGCAGCCTTTTTAAAAAAAGATGGATATCAACTCAAAGTAGATGGAAAAGCAAATCTTGTACTTTTAAATCAAAATCCACTTAAAGACGTAAAAGCCACAAGAGATATCAATGTGGTGATTAAAGATGGGATTGTAATTTTAAAGAACTAAATATTTACACAATCACTTTGAATCTATAATTCCTAAAACCTATAAAGCATATTTATAAGCTAATTAACTTATAACATTGTATTATAAGCTATAATACTTATATTTGACTAATTAGAACATAAACTAAGTAATGGACAATCATAGATATATCGTTATTTCTGGAGATTTTATAGCTTATACTAGCTTAAAAACATCAGAAAAGAAAAAGCTTGAAGATGATCTTAAACAGCTCTTTATCACTCTTAAAGAAACGTTCAATACATTTTCAAGACTTATAAAAGGTGATTATTTGGAGTGTGTAGTTCCTAACCCACAAGACGGACTTACCGTGATGCTCGCTATAAAAACCTATATAAAGTCACTTGAGATAGATGAAAGTGCAGACAGTGCTAGAACAAAAATATTTCAAACCTATAGCATACGCCTCGCTATGGGTCTGGGAACTTTAGATCGTTTTGACAGAGATTTAAACATCATTGATGGAGATGCTATCTATAGGAGTGGTAGAGCTATAACAAATGAAAGTACACATAACAAGGAACGTGTCGTTATAAAAAACACGCTCTTTTTTAGCTCTAATAATGACCAACTTAATTATACTATAGATACTTTGATCGCGCTTTTAGACCATTTACTCACTAAAGCTACAAGTAAACAAAATGAAGTTCTGTATTTAAAAATTATGGGCAATAGTGAAAAAACCATCGCAAAGCTTTTAGGAGTAAGTCAGCCCTCAGTAAATCAACACTCTACAGCATCAGGGTGGAATGCTATTGAAAAAGCATTGACGTATTTTAGCCATATTCTCAAATAAAAATTATGGATCTCATCACGCTCATAATA
Organism: uncultured Dokdonia sp.; assembly: GCA_963922345.1. Classification (GTDB taxonomy): domain Bacteria; phylum Bacteroidota; class Bacteroidia; order Flavobacteriales; family Flavobacteriaceae; genus Dokdonia. Next base: position 20,528 of record CAWUIT010000012.1, read on the forward strand.
TTACAAACCATAGGTCATTTACTAGCAGACTATACATTCCAGTCTAAAAAAATGGCGGTCTCAAAAGCAAAAAAAGGATTTAAAAGCACCCAACTCAAATGGCATATACTCATCGTATTTATATGCTCTGTAGTCACCTCTCTAGATTATCGATTTTTACCATTTTCGCTAGGCATCGCTTTACTACACTGGCTCATTGACGGACTCAAACCGCAAATGCTCAAGAGTAAACACTTGAAAAAAGCAGCTTTCTTTATAGATCAAATGTTGCATATTCTAATATTTACAATCGCCAGCATATTATTTGTCTGGTCAATTGGGTGGGAACCCATCTTCCTAGATAGCTCTTATATCACTTCCATTTCTTGTATTGCCATATTTCTTTTCTGCACAAAACCAGCTAATATTTTCATTAAAGAAATTTTCACCCTCTTCTCTGTATCATTTACAGAAAAATCTCAAGACCTCCCTAATGCAGGACGGCTTATAGGTATAACAGAGCGCTGGCTTGTCTTAACCTTAATAATTGTAGGCCAGTTCAGTGCAGTAGGGTTTTTAATCACTGCAAAATCTATTCTTCGTTTTAAAGATGGCGATTATCTGAAAACGGAATATGTTCTCATAGGTACCATGTTAAGTTTTGCTCTGGCAATAGGATGTGCACTCTTTTTTACACATTACATCATACCCATTAGTAATCGTTAAAGGTTCAGAAATTTTCACTTTAATCAATAGCAGTTGGTATTTTTATCATACTAATTCAAACACTTAGCTATGCAGTATCGACTTCTATTATCTTCATTTTTAATCACTCTCGCTTTCGCGAAAGCGTATGCACAAAACATTTCAGTCCCTATAGATACTACCGTTGTTACAAACCATACCACGGTAATAAAAGGAAAGACGATACCCTATAGCGCTACTGCAGGATTCCAACCTGTATGGAATGAAAGTGGAAAGCCAATAGCCAGCCTACTATACACGTATTATAAGCGTACAGATATTAAAAACGATGAAACAAGACCTCTTGTAATCTCGTTTAATGGGGGTCCAGGATCTGCATCTGTATGGATGCATATTGCCTATACAGGCCCGCGAATTTTGAAAATAGATGATGAGGGTTTTCCTGTACAACCTTACGGTATAAAGAGTAATCCTAATTCAATTCTAGATGTAGCAGATATTGTTTTTGTAAATCCCGTAAACACTGGCTACAGTAGAATGATACCTAATGAAAATGGAGAAATGCCAGATAAGGAAACATTTTTTGGCGTCAATGCAGATATAAAATATTTGGCAGATTGGGTAAACACATTTGTTACTAGAAACAATCGCTGGAGATCACCAAAATATCTCATTGGAGAAAGTTATGGTACTACAAGAGTTTCTGGCCTTGCGGCAGAGCTACAAGATAGTAAATGGATGTTTATTAATGGTGTTATACTTGTTTCTCCTACGGAGATTGGTTTTGAATTTGACGGTCCAGTAGAAGTAGCAAACCGTCTCCCCTACTTTACTGCGGCGGCTTGGTATCACAAAATGCTACCACCTCAACTACAGCAAAAAGATCTTCCAGAGGCTTTACAAGAGAGTGAAGATTATGCGGTTAATGAGTTACTACCATTACTAGT
>CAWUIT010000013.1:0-21697 GCA_963922345.1 uncultured Dokdonia sp.
CGATTGTGCAGAGCGTTTGGGATCTACAATAAAAATACGCTCTCCAATTAGCCATTTGCTAGGAGCGTTCAATTGTGATGCAACCTTTACATCATCACGGTGATAGAAAGGCTTTACATGTATGCCTTCAAGACTTTGCCATACTAAAGTCTCGTTATAATCGTCGCCTTTAAGGTCAAATTGGATTTTTTGTTTATACGCCTTTGCAGAAACAGGGTCAAATTCTGAAAATAACTTAGTCTTCATCTTTATTACGTATGCTATCTTGGTACTCAATGATATAAATCTCTTCATTATCCTTCTTCATCAAGTATTCTTCTCGTGCAAATCGTTCTAAACCTGCACTGTCTTGAAGTTGCCGGATCTGGGCATTGTCTTTTTCAATTTCAGACTTAAAGTAGTCTCTATTGCCTTCTAGCTTATCCCGTTCTTGATTGAGCTCACGATGTAATAAATAAGAACTTCCATCAAAGAATACCATCCAGACAAGAAATATGAGGAAAATGAGCATATATTTATTACTCAAAATCCGGAACCATTTCTTCCTTTTAAGACTCTTCAAACCCATGAACGTAAATATAGTAAAATGCTAGTGCAATCGCTCATTTATAATAGACCTGACGATATCTACCGCCACGGTATTATACCTATTATTTGGTATAATAATATCTGCAAATTCCTTAGTGGGTTCAATAAATTGCTGGTGCATAGGCTTCAAGGTTGATTGATACCTCGTAAGTACTTCGTCTAAGTCTCTACCACGCTCTGCAATATCTCTTTTAAGCCGTCTTATAAGACGCTCATCACTATCTGCGTGTACAAAAACCTTAATGTCAAATAAACTACGAATGCTTTGATCTGTAAGAATAAGAATACCTTCTACTACTAGTACATTAGTAGGGCTTGTGAGCACTGTCTCTTCCGTACGGTTATGTTCAACAAAAGAGTACACCGGTTGTAAGATATTTCTACCCTCCTTGAGCTCTATAAGGTGTTGACATAACAAGGGGAAGTCAATCGCATTGGGATGATCAAAATTGACCTTTTTACGATCCTCCATAGAGAGATGTGAGAGATCTTTATAATAAGAGTCTTGTGAGATTACAGTGACTTGACCCTCTGGCAAGTCTGCCACGATCTGGTCTACCACGGTGGTTTTACCGCTTCCAGTACCTCCTCCTATACCTATAATTAACATATTAAATTTGATTTATTTCGCTTTCGCGAAAGCGTAAAAAAGTTATTCCTCTTCTCCGTATTGCTCTTCGTACTCTGGATACAAAAACTCGTTGTAAGGAAATCGCGTCACGTGAATCTCTCGTACACGGTCATATACCTTCTTTCTAAACGATTCAAGATTGTCCTTATTGAGGGCAGAGATAAATATAGAATCACCATTAGTACGCGCCATCCACGTTTGTTTCCATTCATCAAGAGAGTAATGAGCACCGGTACGTTCTATAACTAGATCATCATCATCAAAAGCCTCTGCTTTATATACATCAATTTTATTAAAAACCATAAGGGTAGGCTTATCTACACTCCCTATTTCGTCTAAAATTTTGTTTACAGCATTGATATGATCTTCAAATTGAGGATGTGATATATCTACTATATGTAGTAACAAATCTGCTTCTCGCACCTCATCAAGGGTACTTTTAAATGAATCTACAAGCTGGGTAGGCAATTTGCGTATAAACCCTACGGTGTCAGAAAGTAAAAAGGGTAAATTTCCAATTACCACCTTACGAACAGTCGTATCTAGGGTTGCAAAAAGCTTATTTTCGGCAAATACTTTGCTCTTGCTTATCACATTCATTAATGTGCTTTTACCCACATTTGTATACCCTACTAAAGCAACACGCACTAACGCACCACGATTACCTCGTTGGGTTGCCATCTGCTTATCAATGGTCACCATTTTCTTTTTGAGTAGCGATATACGATCACGTACGATACGTCTATCTGTCTCAATCTCTGTCTCTCCAGGACCTCTCATCCCGATCCCTCCACGCTGGCGCTCAAGGTGCGTCCATAAACCTACTAGTCTAGGCAAGAGATACTCATACTGGGCAAGTTCTACTTGCGTTCTCGCATAACTTGTTTGTGCACGCTGTGCAAATATGTCAAGAATGAGGTAGGTACGATCTACGATTTTACATTTAAGAATACGTTCTATATTCTTTTGTTGTGCTGGCGTTAACTCATCATCAAAAATTACGGTTCCTACTTCGTGTTGTTCTACAAAGGCGGCTACATCTTCCATTTTACCAGACCCTATAAATGTTTTTGGGTTTGGTCTTTCTAGTTTTTGACTAAAACGCTTAAGTACTTCGGCACCCGCGGTGTAGGCTAAAAATTCGAGTTCATCCAGATACTCGGTCATCTTTTCCTGCGATTGCTTTTGAGTTACTAACCCAATGAGCACGCACTTCTCGTATTCAATTTTTTCGGCTTCAAGCATAACAGCAAAGGTAGCAAATGGATTGCAGTCTTTTTGACTAAATTGTACGACACATAGACACTATTACTTATGGAAGAGGATATCGCTTTCGCGAAAGCGCCACAAATAAAGACATTATATGCTGTTGGATTTTACAATCTGGAAAATCTATTTGACACCAAGGATGACCCCAACATACTGGATGACGATTTTACACCCCAAGGATTCAAGGAGTGGAACGATTATAAGTATGACAAGAAAATAAATAAACTATCCAAAGTCATTGCCCAGATAGGGAAAAAAGAAACAGGTACAGCCCCCTCTCTGATTGGGGTTGCCGAGGTAGAAAATAGAGCAGTACTTGAGGCACTTACTGACGCCCCATCTCTCAAAAATGAGAACTATGGCATTGTGCACTACGACTCTCCAGATGAACGAGGTATTGATGTCGCTTTATTATATAAAAAGGAAGATTTTGAGGTTGTAAACACAGATAGCATAAGTGTTTATCTAGAGGCTGAGGATGGAGGTAGAGATTATACACGAGACATTCTGTATGTTGAGGGAAAACTTTTAGGAACTACGATACATATCTTTATTAATCACTGGCCTTCTCGCAGAGCTGGTGTCACTATAACTGCTCAAAAGCGTATGGCTGTTGCCAAAAAGAATAGAGAAATTATAGATGACTTGCTTTCTAAAAATCCAGATACGAGGGTAATCCTCATGGGTGATTTTAATGATGGACCTCATAGCAAGAGCATAAAACACCTTGCGCAAACAGATTTTTACAACCCTATGCTATATTTAGCCACGCGGTATGAAGGTAGCCTCAATCATAATTTTGAATGGTTTACATTTGATCAAATACTCTTTTCAAATAATTTTATACGCCTACATGACAACGCCTTGCTGTATGAAAAATCAGATATCTTTAATGATTATTTTCTTACAGAATTTAAGGGTAAGTATAAGGGTAATCCCTTTAGAACATATGCCGGAAAACAATACTTAGGAGGATATAGCGATCACTTTCCGGTTTATAGTATTTTATCAAGTTTATCTAGCGATCGTGAAAAAATCTAGCTGCGAAATAGCGTATCTTATCGATATAACTATGCATTATATCCAAAAAAATTGTTAATAGTTTGAAGACTTGTTTTTTTGTTACACTTTAGTAAATGATTGCAACGTAAAGATTATGAAAATATTGCACGTGATTGCGATCATTTTTTGAAAGGATTTGAATTGTATTTCAGTTTAAATTTCAAAATTTCTTTTGCTTGTTAAATACCTTTAATCTCACGATAAATTCATTCACATGAAGAGACTTCTACTATCCCTCCTTTGGCTTATCCCTTCAGTTTTATTTGCTCAAATAACCATAGATGAGACATTAACTACACAACAGCTTGTTGAGGACATCCTAATAAATGCTTCTTGCGCCGGAACAGAAAATTTTGTCCAGAGTACTGGAACTGATTTTGGTGAAGTAAATGGCATAGGTGCCTTTAACTCCAATGGGACAGATTTTCCCTTTGAGGCAGGTATTATCTTAAGTTCTGGAAGTGTGGCAAGCGCCCCTGGACCTAATAATAATGTCCAGAGCAATGGAGGTGCTTGGCCTGGAGATACTGACTTAGAAAATTTTACTGGTGCTACGGCAACAAACAATGCTTCCTTTATTCAGTTTGATTTTACACCTTTTACAGAGCAACTTAGCTTTGACTTCCTAATGGCCTCAGAGGAATATAACCAAAATTTTGAATGTACTTTTACCGATGCATTTGCATTTATACTCACTGACAATTCCTCGGGAGTGTCTGAAAATCTTGCGGTTTTACCAGGAACAAACACGCCTATTGAAGTTACTAATATAAGACCAGAGGTTCCTGGGAGTTGTGCTGCAGTAAATGAGGAGTTTTTCGGGCAGTATAATTTCTTACCATTCAATGATCCTAATGCTTCGCCAACAAATTTTAATGGACAAACTGTAGAGCTTACTGCTGCTACTACGGTTACTCCAGGAAACTCATATACGATTAAGCTCGTTGTAGCAGATCAAACAGATAGTCTTTTTGACATAGCCGTTTTTATCGAGGCGGGAAGTTTTAACGTAACTAATACAGACTTAGGAGAGGACTTATTGATAGAAAACGGTCTCGCAGCTTGTGAAGGTGACTCTGTTACTCTAGACGCTACAGATCCAGATGCAGAAACATATTCTTGGTTATTTAATGATGTTGTAATTCCCGATGAAACGTCTTCTACTCTTGTAGTTACAGAGCCAGGAGAATACAGCGTAGTTGTCACGCTAGTGGATCTACCTGACTGTGAAATACGAGATGACATTATTGTAGAATTTATTTCTGAGCCTGCTGTTAACATAGGAGACGATGTCGTTTCTTGTGAAGGAACGACCGAAACTTTTGACACAGGGCTTCCAGCTGCTAGTACAACCTTTATATGGACATTAGATGGAGTTGTGATTGCTGGTGAAATTGGACCTTCCTTAGATTTTACAATGCCTGGAACTTATATGGTACAAGCCATTTTTGATGCCGGATGTTCATACTCAGATGAAGCTACCGCAACTTTTAATATTAGCCCCGTTGTAGATCTAGGAGAAGATTTTAATAGTTGTTTTGATGATGTTGTAACTCTAGACGGCTCTCCAGAAAATGTAGATCCTTCGATGTCTTCCTATCAGTGGTTCTTAAATGGTGGACTACTCGCTGGAGAAACTAATGCTACGCTGGAAGCTACAGAAGCTGGAGTCTATGAAGTTGTCGTGACATTTGAAGGCTGCGAGGGTACTGATGCCCTTACCATTAACCAAGCGAATGAAGACGGATCAAGCTGTAATGCAAATGACTTATGCCCTGATGCTATCGAGGTTGCGTGTGGAGATGTTGTTTTAGGTACAACTATAGGTTCTACCTCAACAAATGAACCGGGAACTTGTGGAACTGGCCCTGGAGCGCCTGGCAACTTCTATACATTTATTGGTACTGGAGAACTCATAGAGCTAGCACTTTGTAATTCTAATTACGATACAAAAATTCAAGTTTTTATAGGTACTTGTGATGCCCTTACTTGTGTAGATGGTAATGATGACTCTTGTGGTTTACAATCTGAAGTTGAGTTTGTCTCAGAATTGGGTGTCGAGTATACTATTTACGTCTTTGGCTTTGGAAGTAGTCAAGGAGATTATGAACTTACTGTGACTTGTATTGCTGCTCCAGATGGATGCTTAGATGCAGAAGTAGTTGCTTGTGGCGAAACAGTTACAGGCACCACCGTAGGTGCACCTAGTACAGATGTACCACAAGAAGATTGTGGTGCTATAGGAACAAATGATACGCCAGGTGTTTGGTTTACATTTACTGGCACAGGAGAGTCAACTGAGTTTAGCTTAGTGAACTCAACATATGATACAGCAATTCAAATTTATAGTGGTACTTGTGAACTACTTAATTGTGAAGAAGGGAATGATGACTTTGGGGGAACTGCTCAATCACAGGTAGAATTCTTAACTACGGTTGGAACAGAGTACCTTATCTATATTTATGGAGAAAATGGTGAGTCTGGAGACTTTGAACTTTCGATTACATGTAATCCACCACCATCTTGTGCAAATGCTGAACCTCTCTGTAGCCAAGAAGGCCTTATCTTTGAGAACACATCAGATGGCTCTTCTGCAGAAGATGGAATAGATTATGAGTGTCTCTTCTCTCAACCTAATCCTAATTGGTTCTATTTAGAAATTGCCGAAGCAGGTAATCTTGATTTAGAAATTGTTCAAAATACTTCTTTTGATGAAAATGGTAACCCGACTGGTACACCTTTAGATGTAGATTTTATTGCTTGGGGACCTTTTGAAAGTGCAGATGCTGCTTGTGGAAACTTGAATCCAACTACGAGTGTTGATTGTAGCTTCTCTGCCGCAGCTATTGAGACCTTTCAGATTCCAAATGCTCAAGTAGGGGAAGTTTATTTACTTCTGATAACAAACTTTAATGGATCTGCAGGATTTATAAGCGTAGGTCAAACGGGAGGAACTGGTAATACAAATTGTGGAATTCTCTGCGAGGATTTTGAAATAGACCTTGGAGAAGATCAAGAACTTTGTGATGTAGATTCTATTGAGCTTACCGCTACCTTAACCGGTGACAATGTCGCAAACCCAACCTATGAATGGAGTACAGGTGAAATGACACCATCAATAACTGTAACCTCAAGCGGTACTTATGATGTAACTGTTACTATAGATGGATGTTCTGAGAGTCAGAGTGTAAGTATTATTTTAGGTACTACACCTGTGGTAGATTTAGGGGCCGATTTTGCTACTTGTTTTGAAAATCAAATATTATTAGATGCTTCACCTAGCAACATAAACCCATCACAGGCAAGCTATCAATGGTTTCAAAATGGAGAAGAACTTTCTGAAACAACTGCAACTATAGAAATTGTAGAATTAGGTACTTATGAAGTTTTTGTAACTAATAATGGTTGTACCTCATCAGATAGTATCGAGGTTACTCAGAACCCGCTTACAGTCTCTTTGGTTGAAGATTTCCAAACGTGTCCTGATGATACTCAAACATTACAAGCAATTACTGACGACACTAACGTATCCTTCCAATGGTTTCAAAATGGCTCGCCAATTAGCGGAGCTACTAATCAAACTTACGACGTCACTCTAGGCTCAACAACTGTAGGTACACAAACATTTACAGTTGAGATTACTCGAGGCGTATGTACTGGAGAAGCCTCAGTAGATGTGACCCTTTATGAAGTAGGGAATTGTGTTATATCGCAAGGATTGTCACCTAACGGTTCTCCAGGATTTAATGACAGTTTAGACCTGCGCTTCCTTTCTGATCGATCTGGAATACGAAACTTGCAAATTTTTAATCGTCTAGGTACGCTTGTATTTGAACAAGATTCGTACACAAATGAGTGGAGAGGTCAATCGGACGCTGGTGAAGATTTACCTACGGGTACCTATTTCTATGTAATAAGCTTAGAGCGTGAGGATCAAACTTACGGAACGCAGGCTACTGGGTGGATTTACTTAAACCAAGATTAAAAAGACTAACAATATTGTAGTACACTATAGTTGAACAAACAACAAGACAACAATGAAAAAATTACTATTACTAACCCTCCTTTTAAGTCTATTCTATGTAGATGATGCAACTGCGCAGCAAGACCCACAGTATACACAGTATATGTATAATATGAATGTTGTAAATCCAGCGTATGCCGGATTAAAGGAAGGACTAGCTATAAATCTCTTATATAGAAATCAATGGTCTGCGTTAGACGGAGCTCCTGAAACTTTTACAGCAGCAGTACATTCTCCTGTTTCTGAAAAAGTAGGTTTGGGTCTTTCTTTAGTAAGAGATGAGTTAGGTCCTGTAAAAGAAACTAATGCCTATGCAGACTTTTCATATACAATTGACATAAGTTCTACTCTTAAGCTTGCCTTAGGAGTAAAGGCAGGTGCCACTTTTCACGAAGTAGGATTAATCGATATTGAACTACAAGACCCAAATGATCCTTTCTTCTCTCAAAATTTAAACGAGGTATACCCAAATGTTGGAACCGGTGCTTTTTTATACAGCGATAACTTTTACTTAGGGATATCTGTACCTAACCTCCTTAACTCTGTACACTTAGATACTAATGACTTACAGTTTGGATCAGAAACTAATCACTATTTTGTAACATCTGGATATGTTTTTCAAGCAAATAATAATCTTAAACTCAAGCCTTCGGTCATGGTTAAATCTGCATTTGATGCACCCGTATCATTTGATGCAAATCTAAATGCACTCTTTTTTGAAAAGTTTGAGCTAGGAGTTTCATATCGTTTAGACGATTCCTTTAGTGGGATTGTAGGTTTTCAAGCAACACCAGAATTCAGAATTGGATATGCTTATGATGCTATTAATTCAGAGATTAATAATGTAGCACCGTCATCACACGAAATCATTTTGACTTATAATATACTACGCAAGAAAAAAGCATTGCGTTCACCTAGATTCTTCTAAACCTAATTATTGTATATACACATGAAGAAGTTTTATATATATATCTTATTTATTGCCCTTACAGGGACAATAACAAATGCTCAGAACAAGGACACTAAAAAAGCAGATGCTTTATTTGATCGTCTTGCCTATACAGAAGCTATTGAAGCTTATACAAGTTTAATAGAAAAAGGGAAGGCTGACAAGTACGTCTACGCGAGACTTGCAGAGAGTTATGCAATCCTTGGAGATTCAAAAAACGCTGTATCATTTTACAAACGTGCTGTCAAAGGTAAGAATACATCCCTGACGCCAGAACTGATGTATAATTATGCACAGGCATTAAAGGCTACTGGCAATACTACAGCTTACAAGGAATGGATGACAAAATTTGCTCAAGCAAAGCCTAACGATTCTCGTTCTACTACATTTTTAAGTAACCCCGATTATCTTTCTGATCTTCTCTCAAGAGAGCCAAAATACACTGTCACGAATGCAGGAGGTTTAAATACAAGGTATTCTGATTATGGCGGGACCGTACAAAGTAATACTCTGTATTTTGCTTCGGCGAGAAATACAGATCGCAAGAGACATAGTTTAAATGATCAACCATTTTTAGAAATTTATACAGCAACTATAGATGGCTCTAAAATGGGCAGTGCAACACTTCTCGAAGGTGACGTCAATACAAAATACCACGAAGGAACTGCCGCTATCTCACCAGATGGTATGCGTATGTACTTTGATAGAAATGATTATTATGAAGGTGATCTAGACAAAGATGACAACGGAGTAAATCAAATTAACCTATATAGTGCAGAAAAAGTAGGAGGAATCTGGACTAATGTACAATCTGCACCGTTTAATAGCGATGCGTTTTCTACAGGTCACCCTGCTCTGAGCCCAAATGGCAAAACACTTTATTTTTCAAGCGATCAACCTGGTGGTAAAGGTGGTGCAGATCTTTATATGGTCTCTATAAATGATGATGGTTCCTTTGGTACTCCCGTAGCGCTCAGAGGTCCAATCAATACTGAAGGAACAGAGGCGTTTCCATTTATAGCTCAAGATGGCACGCTTTACTTTTCTAGTGATGCCCATATGGGATTAGGCGGTCTAGACGTGTTTATGGCAACAGCAAACGGCTCAAATTCTTTTGGCCGTGTAGAAAATGTTGGGCCTGGAGTAAATAGCTCTTCAGATGATTTTGCCATATCAATTAATCTTGATGAAGAAACTGGATTTGTATCTTCTAATCGTGAAGGAGGCAAAGGAAGTGACGATATCTACATTTTAGGAAAGCTTCCACCTTGTGATGTAGACGTGGCCTTAACGATAGAAAATCCTGAAGGTGTTGGTCTCGATAAGGCAATGGTAACGGTTACTAATGTAACTGAAAATACTAGTGAGTCTGATACTGCGACTACTACTGGAAAATATTTATTTAGCTCTCAGTGCTCTCGCGAATATACAATTACCGCAAGTGCAGAGGGCTATGAAGATGCAACCCAAACCATTATAGTGGGTAAATCTAACATCACCAGAACAATTACACTTCAACCTGAGCCAGTGGTCACAGATACCGAGGTGATTCTCAATCCTATATATTTTGATTTTGACAAATCAAACATAAGACCATCTGCTGCTGCAGAGCTGGATAGACTTGTAAATGTGATGAATAAGTATCCAGAAATGGTCATAAGTGCAGAATCTCATACAGACATAAGAGGCTCAGACACTTACAATAAAGCATTATCGCAACGCCGTGCAGATTCTATGAGGGATTATGTGGTAAGCAGAGGGATTGATTCTAGTCGTATCTCAAGCATAGGCAAGGGAGAAACAGAACCTGCTGTCACTTGCGGTATGGAATGTACTGAAGAAGAACATCAATTAAATAGACGTTCAGTATTTAGAATTGTAAGTAAATAAACTGGATAACTAATAACTAACCATCCAGAAGGCCGAGGCATTTAATGTTTCGGCCTTAATTTTTTCATCAGGTAGCTAAAACCGCTCCAAGTATCTTAGTTAGTACTCATAGAGTGCAGTCATACTTCAAACACCTCTGTAATGAGTAATTCTTTGGATAGTCATACAGGTATCTTACCTCATGATTGATATTTCACAATACTCTAAGAGATATAGCAATTATGCAAGGTCACTATCGGCTGAGATATTTAAGATGAGTGCTATGGCAATTACAAACTAAAAAAGCCCCAGCATTATCTGCTAGGGCTTTTAATTGGATAGGATACGCTTTCGCGAAAGCGTACTAAACTATTTATAAATTTAATTTGCGTTTATTTCGATTTCATCGAGTTCATATGTACCATCAAAATCCTCTGCTCCTGAACCACTATATCTGAATGCGATATACCCATTAGACTCAATACAAGAAAGATCTACTGTGCCTGAATTAATCCAATCACCGAAGAAGTCACTATCTGAAACAATAGTAGCTGCTGGTAAAATATCCCAGGTTGAAGTTGCTATAGTCGCTTCATTACCATCCCAGTCACTAGAAAATAAAAGACTTAATGTACTACCATCTGAGAAACTATTTGATGTTTTGAATTGTAGGGTTTCGCCTGTATTTCCTGTAAAGTTAATCTCTGGTGTAATGAGCCACGCAATAGTAGAAGCATCTCCAGATTGAAAAGAGCCCACTCGAGCCGAAATACCCAGTGATGCATTCTGACCACCACTAGAGTATGCTTCCCAAGTCTCTGTCCCTTCTTGTTGGAAATTAGTCCATCCGTTTCCAGATATTGGGCTGTTAGTAGATTGAGTCTCGAAGAAATCTTCAAAAAGAGTTGTCCCTCCTACAGTATCTGTAAGACCACAATCTATTTCTATAGGATCACAACGCTCTGTTTGGTCAAAATTTACTGCATCTAGATCATTTATAGCGATATTAAACTCTTCACCAAAGAAATTACGAGTTAGTATTCCAGAAATGCTTCCGCGCCCTTCTGGCAAAGCAACTGATGCAAAATTTGCAAAAGTACTTGTACTCAAGATGACAGTTTGTTCAGAATCACAACTAAATAGTGTACGTTCTCCATCAAATTCATCAAGTGGTTCTCCTGCATATGTTAGGCTTGCATCTATCACCTCTTCTTTAGCAAACTGTACATTATTTAATCTTACAAAGATATTTTCTAGAGACTCATCAAAGTCTGAAAAGCTTGTTTCTACAGGTACAATTTCTTCTACAATTGCAGATCGTTGTACAAACTCAAATAATAAAGGTGCAGGGATTTTCTCAAGGTTTTCCGTAACCCCAATTGTAAGTACACCATTACTATCCCCTACATAAAGACCATCGAGCTTTACAAAAATCTTACGTCCTATCTCAAAATAGGTAAAAAGAGGACTCTCATCAATAAGTACACGAACACCTGCTGTAGGAGCCGAAGCATTATCTTGAATAATAATTTCTTCAAACCAATTTCCTGCAGCGTCACTACTTATTACAAACCCCTCTACATACAAATTTGAATCCGAGAACTCTACGGTCTCACCTTCCTGTAAAAAAAGATTTCTTAGTGCTCCCACAGATATAACCTCTCCATTTATAACAGGCTCAGTTACTGTAAGGTCTGGAGTTGTAAAGTCATCGTCTTTTACACAACTAGTAATCGTAAGTAACATTACTAATGCTGCAAATACTTGAGTTAATTTTATTGTTTTCATAATATATAATCTTTCTTAATCTTTTTATTAAAATCGTACGTATGCGTTCACATAATAGGTAGTGCCTCTACCAAAAAATAGACGTTCTCCAAAAACGGGCGTTTCTCTCTGAGCTTCTTCTAAACTCGATCTATAATTTGCTCTTCTTGAATCTTCAAAACCGCCTGTGATATAGGTTTCGTCTAGAACATTATTGATGGTAGCAAAGAATCCTACAAAGTAGTCTCCTACTCTCCAAGACTTACCTCCCGTTACATTGACTAAGAAATAGTCATCTAGCTGCGTCTGTCTCAACAAGTCTCTTGCAATCTCAGGATCATAATCTGCAAAAGGCTGTCCATCTACATCTTGAACAAAGTTTGCCGTTCTTCTTAAGTTACTAAAGTCCAAGTAGGAATTAGAAAAATAATTTGTCGTAAGACTAAAGTTCCAAAACTCTGGATCTCGATATTCAAAACCTATTTGATATGCACGTTCTGGACCTCCCGCAACGTGTAAGTCTTTAATCTTAGTAGTACCATCACCAAAAGTTTGAATACCACCTTGAACATCTGGATCTCCTCCAAATCCAGGCGCCGTCGAAGTGTAATAAATATCTGGATTATTAGTATACGTATATTGACCTACAGAAGCTGCTGCTTTTAATTTTAACGTAGGTAATACTTGAGCCTCAATTCCAAACTCTGCACCTATATTACGCCGTCCTACATTAGTTAGTACTTCTTGTACAAAAGATGCGCTAGAAGCTCCTATGGCATTTTGAGTAAAGAAAAAACCTATGTCAGATCCGTTTTCAAAACCAGTATAAAAACCGGTAAGTCTAGCCTTTACAATTGGTGACCTAAAAATATAACTAGCATCTACACTTTGCACTTGTTCAGACTCAAGACCTATAACAACATCATTGTTTTGGCGTGCATTGCTAAAGCTATTTCTAATCCCTGGTGCTGTTGAGTAATATCCAGCATTAAGATCTATAAGATGGCGCCCTGTAATCTTATAAGTAGCTCCCGCCTTTACACCTCCATTAGTAAATGAAAGCTTCTCACTCAATCCGAATGATTCATTCCCTGGGAAAAAACCGTTTTCATAAAGACCGTTGCGTTGGTACGTGGTATTACTAAGAGTACCTGACAGATAAAAGTCCACCTTACTATAACTAAATTGAGCTTGCCCAAATCCAGAAATAACATTTGCATCTATCTCATAATTGTATTTATATCGATCTCCCTCGGTCACAACACGATTAGGATTACGTAAATCACTCTGTGGTAAACTACCTCCTTGACCATCTTGACTCTCACTTACTGCAAAGTTATCTATGTCTAAAAATCCTTCTCCTCCTAAAAGATCATTTACTTGCGCATAGTTTTCACTATTGAGACCTCTATAGCTCACATTACCATTAATCGTAATCTCGTTAGTAATCTGCGAGTCTACGATCATATTAATGCTCAATTGTGAGTCATCTATAACATCATCTTGTAATATAATGTTAGAATTCCCTCCAGCATTATTTGCCTCATATAGCGCATTCCAATCAAATTGACCATCGTTTATAAAGTCTTGCTGTAAAGCATAAGCATTAAGAAAATCGTACGCCGTAGGATTCGGGTCTTGTAAGGCATAGCTAGGTAAAAGCTGGTAGTAGTTAGGAGCAGGATTTCTTAAACGTCCATTATCAACTCGACTACTCTTTATAGACCCAAACTGATACCCCACGTTTGTATTAAGAGTGGTAGACTCAGAAATATTCCAGTAGTGGTTAAGCATAAAAACTGGCTCTTCTATCTCTCGTATTCTCGTGTTACGTATTTCTCCATCTTGATAACCCCAGAAAGGATTGTAGGTACGACCTTTAAGCTCAAATTGCTCCTGAGTTATTGAAGTAGCTCTACCTCTTCTATTAGGAGTATAAAATGATGAAAAGTTTAAACTATGATCATCATTAATTTTTTTCTCAACAGAGACATACATTGAGTTTGCATCATAAAGTGTCCCATCCTGAAAACCTTCATCACCAAATCGACGTGCCAGTAAGATACTATATGCCCATCCATCTGCACTTAAACCAGAGTTATAGCTCCCCATAATTCTACCTTGATATGAAGCATTTGCAGCTGCGTAGGAAACCCTACCTCCTTTACGCTCTTGAGATGCTCTCATCACGATATTAGTCACACCCGCAAGTCCTCCAAAGTTATACTCACTAGGCGATAGCCCCATAGAAAATTCTCTATTGCGCTGGGCATCATTTAAGCCACCCCAATTTCCCCATTGAGGACGGCCATTGAACTGCTTATTCATTTCAATACCATTGATAAGAACCTTACCGTTTGCATTATCAAGGCCTCTAGGTCTGAAAAACGTAGCACTCCAATCAAATGCAGCTGCCCTTAAAAACACATCACGCCCTGCAGATAGTAGTCCAGATACATTAAAATTACCTAGATCATCATCACCGCTGTTCAAATCATTATCGGATAGGGATATAAGTCCTATGTCTTCCATTTCGGTAGTGACATCAATATCTAGAGTTATGGTTGCTAGATCTAACGTTTGACCAGATTGTAAAATAACAGGTAGTCTTTTTGTTAAAAAACCGCTTTTTCTAACTATAAGAATTTGATCCCCTATTACATCTATTCCAGTAAGTTTAAAAACCCCTAGACCGTCTGTCATAGTTTCATTTGAGCTTCCTTCGATATTAATTGTAACATCTGGAAGTGACTCAGAAGTGATGGCATCTACCACCGTACCTTTTACTTGCGTTTGTGACCTAGCACTTATAGCCAGAAACATAAGTAGAAGTGTTAAAGTAATTTGCTTCATAGATTAAATATTTATTCGTGTAAGGCTTATTAAGAAACCGTTACGTTTAGCGCGCAAATGTAATTAAAATCTCACATTTTGCTACCTTTGGCACGCTCTATGAAAAAGAGTTTACAGAAAGATAACACAACCCTTTATTTATGAAGTTTTCAGTTTATACAATTATTACCTTTTTATTACTATCCGCTTTCGCGAAAGCGCAAGAAGAAAAAAAATACAGAGCACATACCATTGCATTTTATAATGTTGAAAATCTGTTTGATACAGAAAATGACCCGATCACCTATGACGATGATCGCACACCTGATGGAAAAGATCACTGGACTGAAGAGATTTACCAAGATAAGGTAAAGAAGATGGCAAAAGTGATCTCTGAAATAGGTTCTAAAGTCACAAACAATGCGCCAGCTTTAATAGGGCTAGCTGAAATTGAAAATAGAAAGACTGTAGAAGCACTTGCTAATGATAGCCAATTACTTGATAAGGACTATGGTATTGCACATTTTGACTCTCCTGATAGAAGAGGTATTGACGTAGCTTTGATGTATCAAAAGGCACTTTTTAAGCCTACAAACATAAGCAAGCACGAGCTTTTGATTTACAATGATAATAATCCTGATAAACGTGTATACACAAGAGATCAGCTCCTCGTTTCGGGCTTGCTGGATGGCGATATGATTCACGTAATTGTAAATCACTGGCCATCCCGTTCTGGAGGAGAGGCAAGAAGTCGCAAAAAGCGTATGGCAGCAGCAGCTCTCAATATGAAACTCATAGATAGTTTACAAAGCGATGACCCTTATGCAAAGATTATTACAATGGGAGATCTTAACGATGATCCCAATAGTCCAAGTGTACGTAAAGTACTTAAAGCCTCTGGTAAAAGAGAGAAGGTAAAAGATAAGATGCTGTACAACCCTATGGAACCAATGTTTAAAAAAGGTATAGGTACACTAGCCTATAGAGATGGATGGAATCTCTTTGATCAAATTATAGTAAGCGCTCCTTTATTAGAGAAAGATTTTAGCTCTTATCGATTCTATAAAGCTGGTATTTACAATGAGAATTACCTAAGTAATCCAAAGGGTCGCTATAAAGGATACCCATATCGAAGTTTTGCAAATGGTGGATATACTGGAGGATATAGTGATCATTTTCCTGTATATGTATATTTAATACGAGAGGAGTCTAGCAATTAAATTGCTCTAAAAATCTAAAAAGCTCCGTATCACTAGATACGGAGCTTTTTACTTTTATAGCTGTTATTAAAGTAGAACTAGATCTTAAAACCATTGCTGCCAAGGGATGATCGCTAGAACTGTTATTAATGCAAGTGTATAGAAGATAGCTATTTTCTTAAATTTAGGTGTGGATAAACGTTGCTTTTTGTGCTTAGAATAACCCACAGTAACTAATACCACAGCGATTATCATTAGGGTAGGGTGCTCCACCGCGAGCTGTCGCGATGCACTTGATAAACCTCCCATACCATTTACCTTAATTGCCTCTAGACCATTAGGAGATATAAACCACAACACTAAACCTATAAGTAATTGTATATGCATAGTAATAAGCGTAAATAGTGCTAAGCTCATATCACGACCTCCATATTCTTTCTTACCGAAAAATTTTGCAAGCGCATTAAAAGTAGCTACTACTAATACAATCACTACTAAGTACGCCCAGTAGGAGTGTACAAATTGAACAACTGAATACATATGAAGAAAGTTTTGAGTTAATATTTGCTCAAAGATAATTCTTAATAACAAAAGCCGCTACTGTTTCCAGTAGCGGCTTTAAAATTGTCTAAGCAAACAATTTATAAATAGAACTCTTAGTTAAAGATGTAACGAACACCTACTTGTGCTTGCCATCTTGATGACTGTAATCCTGAATCGTCTATACGATTAACGTTCTTACCTATTACATTACCTTCATCATCAAACTCAAATAAGTTTTCTACGAAGCTAAATACTGGCTCACTGTCACTAGTAGAAACTGTCTGTAAAGGCGATACATTACTACCTACAAACTTACGCACGCCCCAATCTTTATTTAGGAAGTTTGTGAAATTAAAGATGTCAAATGATAATTGAAGTGTGTTTCTCTTATCTCCAGACATTACATAGATATCTTGTAATACTTTAAGATCTACAATGTGATTCCAAGGACCTCTTGAACCATTACGTTCTGCGTACTGACCTCTTCTACCACTTAGGTAATCGTCAGACTCGATAAATGCGTCAAGTAATTGCCACTGTCTTGCTTGCTCTGCTTCATTACCAGCAAATGTAATCTCAGATTGATTTGCAGGAACGTAAATAAGTGCATTATCACGAGAATCATCGTTTAATAAGTCACGTCCTTCTCTATATGTAAAGCTATAAGGACCTGTTTGAGCACCTTCGTAGAAAAGACCTATTGTAGTTTTTCCACCAACATCTCCACCATACTCAATCTCGTAAGACGCGTTTGCAGATATACGACTTCCTAATGCGAAGTCAGATCTTGACACAGGGATATCAGAGTTTTTACCATTTACAGTTTGGATATTTCTCCATTGTGAACTGTTCTGTGAAGAAGTTCCGTCAAATATCTTTTTTGATTCACCGTAAGAGTAAGAAACCTGTCCTTGGAAACCGTTTTGCAATGGCTTTCTAAGTGTAAAAGTAGCGTTATAAGAAGATCCTTCGTTAGTATTTGAAGCTAAGATAATTCTACCATAAGTATCATCAATCTCTGCTCTACGATCATAGAAAGGACGGTTGTCTGCACCTTCATAGTTGCCCACTGGACCTCCTAGGTTTAGGTTTTCATAGTACACATCTGTAAGGACATCATTATATAAGAAGTCTGCAGATGCAATTAAATTCCAGATTGGTAATTTTTGATCTACTGCGATATTATATTTTCCTACTTGTGGTAATTTGAAATTCTTAGCAAAAAGATCAACGTTTCCGCCGTTTCCGCCTGATCCAGGCTCAACAACTTGCGTTTGCTCATTTACATCTGCTTCAAATGGCTCTCCAAATATGAAACTAAATCCACCAGTTACACCATTGTTATTGTAAGTTCCTCCTGGCCATACTAATGGTAATCTAGAAGTAAATACTCCTAACCCTCCACGTACTTGCGTTGTATTATTTCCAAAAACATCCCAGTTGAACCCTAAACGAGGTGCAATGTGTGCAGTGGCGTCAACTCCTTGTCCTACGCGAGCTCCTTGTAAATCTTTTCCAGCTGCTTGAAGAAGTGATACCGTAGTTGTGTTAAAATCTTCGTTTACAACACCATCTTCCCAGTAAGGAATATCTACACGAATACCTCCCGTCAATTTGAAGTTCTCAGTTACTTGAACCTCATCCTGAACGTAAAAACCTAACTGTGAAGTACCGAAATCTGCAGAACCTGCTGACTCATCTCCTACTGTACCATCACCTACTAGTGAATAACCGTGCTGGAAAACGTCAGCTTCTGCACCAGTTAAGAATTGGTTAAGACCAGAAGATACCAAGTTTCCATCGTCATCAAACTGATCTTCAAATGTGTAATCTCCAAAGTTAAAGGCAAAGAATAAGTTCTTTGCAGAAGCGATTTCAAGGTTTGCTCCTAAAGTTACAGCGTGACGTCCAGAGAAAATCTGGAAGTTGTTATTTATTGTAAAAATATCCTGCTCTAACAAGTTTGCTGTAGAAAATGGCTCTGCTCCAAAAGAGATTGTACCACCCCCATCTTGAATATCTACTGTTGGGAAAGGACTTCCTAATGGATCTCTATCGTCATTTACAGACGTGTATCCAACTTTTAAGTTATTTGCAAACTTAGACCCAAAAGTAGAATTTAATTCTATCGCGGTAGAGTATGTACTTGTAGTAAAAAATTCTGATCCGTTTATAAAACCTATGTTTCTAAATCCAGAATTACGTGCCTCAAGATTATCTGCCTCTACAATACCTTGACGGATAGAGAATCTGTGATTTTCGTTGATGTTCCAATCTAAACGAAGGTTTATTTTATCACTTTCTAAAGTTCTTGTGTTGTTATCAAATATTCCAGGATTATACCCGTATTCTGATTGTAAGAAGCTAGAAAGATTTGCAATATCTGCTTCAGATGATCTTCCTTGATAGTTTGAGAAGTTGAATGGTTGAGGAGTTTCTTGATCCTCACGCTCGTAGTTTGCAAAGAAGAATAATTTATCTTTAACAATAGGTCCTCCTATACGAATACCATAAACCTTAGCTGAAAAGTCATCTAGTTTCTCACGCTCATCGCCTTCATTTACTAAGTCAACAGGTGTTTTACCAGCTAGACTTTCATTTCTTAAGAAACCATATACACTTCCTTCCCAGTTATTAGAACCAGAACGCGTTACCGCGTTTATTGATCCTCCAGAGAAACCAGATTGACGTACATCAAAAGGTGCTAGGTTAATTTGAAAAGACTCAATAGCATCTACAGAAAATGGATTCACTCCTGTCTGACCACCGTTAGTACCAGACCCTGCTAGTCCAAATACATCATTATTTACAGCACCGTCAATATAGATAGCGTTGTATCTGTTATTCTGACCTCCTAATGAGATAGAAAAACCATCGTTCCCCTCTGTAAGCTGCGCTTGCGGAGTTACACGAGCAAAATCTGCAATACCTCTAGAAACAGCAGGTAGTGTAGCGATATCTCTTTCTGAGATAGATGTTTCAGTACCCGTCTTATTAGAATTAAATACACTGTTGTTAACTCCAGTAATTACGATTTCATCAAGAGCGTTTGCACTTTCTTGCATCGTTACACTAACTCTCTTTGTTTCTCCAAGAGATAAGTTAAATCCATTTAATGCATAATCTTCAAAACCAACGTACGTAATAGTTAAGTTGTAAGGACCTCCTGACTTGAGGTTAGGAAGACGGTAAAAACCGTCAAAATCTGTCACAGCTCCATATACAGAACCTGTAGGAACGTGTGTAGCAACAATGTTTGCTCCTGGCAAAGGACCTTCTGTGTTATCTAACACTCGCCCTGCAATTGCACTCGTTGTAACCCCTTGTGCAAGTGACGATGCTGTCACAAGAAACAAGGCGATCAATGATAAAAATGTAATTTTCTTCATGATTATTTGTTAATAATTAGCGCTGCAAAATTAAGTTTTATTTGTTGGTCGCGACATTAACTTAACGTTAACTTATAAAAAAATTACAGAAAATTTGCGCAAAAAAGAAACACCCTTAATTATTTGATTAAGAGTGTTTTGTGAGAAATCAAAAAATATATTAATATTATTTCTTATAGAAATCTATAAGAGCTTTTGTAGAGTCGTCGTGGTGCTCTCTATTTCCAGTTTCAAAGTCTTCTAACACCTTAGTAGCTAGCTGTTTTCCTAATTCTACACCCCATTGATCATAAGAATAGATATTCCAGATCACACCTTGTACAAAGATTTTATGTTCATACATCGCGATTAATGCGCCTAAGCTTTCTGGTGTGAGTTGATCTGCAAGAATGGTTGTGGTAGGTTTATTTCCTTCAAACACTTTGAAAGGCAAGATTTTTTCAATTTGCTTTCGCGAAAGCGTACTCGTTTTGAACTCCGCCTCCACCTGATTCGTAGTCTTGCCCATCATTAACGCTTCTGTTTGTGCAAAAAAGTTTGCCATCAATTTATCATGATGATCTTGATTGCCGTGTAATGACTTTTTAAAACCAATAAAATCTGCCGGAATCAACTTTGTACCTTGATGTATAAGTTGAAAGAATGCGTGTTGTGAGTTTGTGCCTGGCTCCCCCAGATTATATTTCCTGTTTCATAGGTGACTCTATTACCGTTGCGATCTACACTTTTACCATTACTCTCCATAA
Organism: uncultured Dokdonia sp.; assembly: GCA_963922345.1. Classification (GTDB taxonomy): domain Bacteria; phylum Bacteroidota; class Bacteroidia; order Flavobacteriales; family Flavobacteriaceae; genus Dokdonia. Next base: position 20,869 of record CAWUIT010000013.1, read on the forward strand.
TCGCTTGTTGTAAATAAGCGGGTAATCTATGTAAGTATTGCGTATAAGGAATCACAGCCTCTGTCTCTGCTCCATAAAAATTATTATACCAGATACTAAGCAAGCCTGTTATCACAGGAATGTTCTCTTCAAATGGCGTCTTTTTAAAATGTTGATCCATTTTATAAGCGCCGTGTAATAAAGATTCAAAATTCTCATATCCGATAGCTAGCGCAATAGATAATCCTACAGAACTCCATAGTGAAAAACGACCTCCCACCCAGTTCCACATCGGGAATACATTAGCTGCATGTATCCCAAAGTTTGCTACCGCGTCAAGATTAGTAGACACCGCAACAAAGTGATCTTTTACAGCGTCTTCTCCTAATTGGTTTACAAACCATTTTCTTACAGTCGTAGCATTACTCAACGTTTCTTGCGTAGTAAAGGTTTTTGATACGATTACAAATAGCGTCGTTTCTGGATCTAAATCTTTGATGGTTTCCATCACATGATCGCCATCTACATTAGATATAAAATGGGTTTTAAGATGGTTTCCATAAAATTTGAGAGCTTCTACAACCATCACAGGTCCCAGATCAGAACCTCCTATACCTATATTAACAATATCTGTTATTGCTTTGCCGGTTGCACCTTTATGAGAACCAGAAATTACAGTATTTGAAAAGTCTCTTATAGCTGTTTTGACTTTTTCAACTTCTGCTTTCGCGAAAGCGTTACTATCTTCATCTCGCAATGCAGTATGCATAACCGCACGTCCCTCTGTAGCATTGATAGCTTCACCACCAAAATAGCTATCTATTGCTCCCTTCAAATCTACCTGCTCTGC
>CAWUIT010000014.1:0-20665 GCA_963922345.1 uncultured Dokdonia sp.
TGATTGTTAAAAGTTTAAAGTAAAATGGCCGTCACTTTTACGACAGCCATTTTACCTTAAGTATACTATTTTTTATATTGATTAATTACATTGCTGGGGTATTAAAGCAAGGATAGTCACTGTATAATCTAATGTCTCGGGATTTTCAATACGGGCATAAATAGTTTGAACACCAGCACTTTCGTATAACACAAAATTGTCTTCCAGAGCATTGATTCCTGACTCTGCATCACTTGCAGTTAAATGATACGTTATATCCCAATTAATTAACGGTGAAATTTCTCCTGTTTCAGTATCGATAGTTTGTTGGGGAGCACTGATTATTATTACACATTCTTCATATCCTGATAAGCTTATGTCTGCTTGTCCATCCTGTACACACTCTTCAAAATCTAAAGTTGTGCAATAATTATCTTCCTGACATTCTTTACTAAGAATGAATTCACGATCGTCACTTGAAACAATCTGCATTGTGTTGGCTCCCAATATCTCAGTTTTCCAATCAAAATTCCAATCCATCTGGACATCATCTTCTCCTTGTAAATTAATGTTTATATGAAGCTCGTCTTCAATAAAATAAACTATCCAAGTGCCATTGTATATCTCTCCTCGATAGAAATACGTCGTTGGCCCATCACTATTATTTCGAAATACAGAGTCAACGTACGTGTTAATATTATCAGTGTCCGGCAAAGCAACTTCCCATACACAATCAGTAAGTAAATTTGTACATTCTGTAAGAAGTTGCTCCTCTTCCTCTGCTTTACAATCTGCAATAGATTGTTCAAGCTCATTTTTATTGTTTATTTCAAATGTAGAGCCGTCTTGTAGTGAACTTGTAATGGGAAAACTAACATTTATAAATTGATCATCTGCTGTACTTTGAAGCATATTGTAGAACTCGCTATCATTAGAAACGGTTTGTGACGAAAGAATTTCTAAATTTTCATCATAAATCACCACGATAAAAGAGTAAACAAAATCAATACAGGTTATATCAGAAGTAGCTTGATCATCAGAAACGACCTTATTTAATAAGAAATAGAGGTTTGAGTCCCCAGAAATCAGATCGGCACTTGAGACTTCAGTAAAAACATCCACTGGTTCATTTTCGCAACTTAAAAGAACTAAAAATGTTAGAGAAAATAGTATTTGATTGATGAACTTCATAGATAAAATTTAAAGTGATTTATTGATCTTACCTATAAGACTTGCCATTTTAAAAAGGTTGCTTCTATATTTGAGTTTATTAAGTTTAAAAAACAAAAAAGCCTCCATTAAGGAGGCTTTTTTAATTTTAGAAATTCGAGAAATTATTTCTTGAATTTTGCATATTTGTTTTTAAACTTATCGATACGTCCAGCTGTATCTACAAGTTTTGCTTTACCAGTGTAAAAAGGATGAGACGTTCTTGAAATTTCTAATTTGATAAGTGGATACTCATTTCCTTCTATCTCAATAGTTTCTTTAGTCTCAGCAGCAGATTTAGTTAAAAACACCTCATCATTAGACATGTCTTTAAATGCTACTACTCTAAAATTTTCTGGGTGTATACCTGCTTTCATGATATTCGTACTTAAATTATTCGATTTTTCGAGGTGCAAATTTACATAATTTTTATAAACGAACTATAATTTTATAAAGAAATTTGAATCCTAATCGAAGTTACAATTTTTCTACGCTCGATGTAACGATATTGTATATTTGTTGTCTAACAAATGATCTAAACAACCATAACCATGAATATTGAAACTAAAACTTCGGCAAAAGATGTGATGATTAAATTTGGTGTTATCTTAGGAGTGATCTCACTCCTTATACAGGTTATACTTTACGTAACAGATAACTACCTAGTTCCTCACTGGTCTTTTGGGCTCATTTCTTTTCTAATCACTATTGTCGTTATAATACTAGCCCTTAAAGCTTTTAGAGAAGGTAATGGCGGTTTTATGAAATTAGGCCAAGCTCTTAAGATAGGTCTTGGTGCTGCTTTAATTGCCTCTTTAATCGCATCAATATGGACTCTAGTCCTTACACAAGTATTAGAGCCTAACTACTCTGAGCAATTAATGGATGCAACTAGAGATCAAATGATAGAACAATATCCAGAAATGGGAGATACTCAAATTGAACAAGCACTTTCTTTCCAAGAGCCATTTACAAAAATTGGCTTTATGATACCTATTGGCATTATGCTGTCTTTATTTATTGGATTTATTGTATCACTTATTGGCGGATTAATATTAAAGAGAGAAGACCCTAGAGAAGCCGCTTAATACGTATGCAATTATCTATCGTCATTCCTCTTCTTAATGAAGAAGAGTCGCTTAAAGAATTACACCATTGGATCACAGAAACGCTGGACGCCAATGGTTTTTCTTATGAGGTCATTTTTATAGATGATGGTAGCACAGATGGTTCTTGGGAGGTGATAAATACGCTTTCGCGAAAGCGTGAAAACATCAAAGCAATCCGCTTTAACCGAAATTACGGTAAATCTCAAGCCTTACACGCAGGGTTTGCAGCTGCCGAAGGTGAGGTAATTATTACTATGGATGCAGATCTACAAGATAATCCAGAGGAGATTCCAGAGCTCTACAGAATGATAGCACAAGATAACTATGATCTCGTGTCTGGGTGGAAAAGGAAACGCTATGATTCTATAATTGCAAAAAATTTACCTAGTAAACTCTTTAATGCAGCCGCTCGTAAAACAAGTGGGCTTAGTCTACACGACTTTAACTGCGGGCTTAAAGCCTATAAAAAGGAGGTTATCAAAACGGTGGATGTCTATGGAGAGATGCATCGTTACATTCCCGTTCTCGCTAAAAATGCAGGGTTCTCAAAAATAGGTGAGAAAGTAGTACAACATCAAGCACGCAAATACGGAGAGACTAAGTTTGGGATGGAGCGCTTTATTAATGGATTTTTAGATCTAGTAACTATTTGGTTTTTAGGTAGTTTTGGAAAGCGACCTATGCACTTGTTTGGAGCATTAGGGGTTCTTATGTTTATTGTAGGTTTTGGTTTTGCAGGATACTTAGGTATTGATAAGCTTTTTTTGAATACCTCTGGTAGACTTATCACAGAGAGACCGCAGTTTTATATTGCTCTTGTAGCTATGTTAATAGGGGTGCAACTCTTTATTGCAGGTTTTATAGGCGAGCTTGTCTTACGGTCTAAAAGAGATAAGCAACGTTACCATATTAAAGAAACGCTGTAAATTAAAGTAGGCCCTCAAAAAGATTTTCTCGCCTTGACCGAATGATACTTCTTAGATTGAGAACGATTGAAAATCGTATTTTTGCTTAAACTAACATTCCTCATTATGATTCACCACGATCCCACTATTTTAGAAAAAGCTAACGCCTGGCTCACGGATACGTTTGATACAAAAACGCAAGATGCTATCAAAGAAAATATAGCCCGTAATCCAGATGAACTTGCAGATAGTTTTTATAAAAACCTAGAGTTCGGTACTGGTGGGATGAGAGGTATTATGGGAGCAGGTACCAATAGAATTAATAAATACACACTAGGCAAAAACACACAAGGACTTGCAAATTATCTCAAGAAGCAATTTCCCAACCAGCAGGTGAGCGTTGCCATTGCCTATGATTGTAGACATAATAGTAAAGAGCTTGCGCAAGTAGTAGCAGATGTATTTTCTGCAAATGACATAAAAGTATTTTTATTTTCTGACCTCAGACCTACACCAGAACTTAGCTTTGCAGTTAGACATCTTAATTGCCAGTGTGGTATCGTGCTTACGGCCAGTCACAACCCTCCAGAATATAATGGTTACAAAGTATACTGGGAAGATGGCGGTCAACTGGTGCCCCCGCAAGATGGAGAAGTGATAGCGACCATAGAGGCATTAGACTTTAGTGATATCAAATTCCAAGGAAATAATGATCTTATTGAACATATTGATACAGAAGTAGATAAAGCATTTATTGATGCCAGTGTAAAAAACGTCTCCTTTGGACTTGATAATGCCACAAAAGAAAATCTCAAAATTGTATTTACTTCTCTTCACGGTACATCTATTACGCTAGTTCCGGATACATTACGTCAAGCTGGTTTTACAAATTTGCATATAGTAAAAGAACAGGAAAAGCCCGACGGTAACTTTCCTACGGTAGCGTCGCCTAATCCAGAGGAAACGGCCGCACTCAAAATGGCATTAGAATTAGGAGAAAAAAATAATGCAGACATCGTCATTGGTACAGATCCAGACTGCGATCGCTTAGGTATTGCCGTAAGAGGGGATGATGGCAAGTTGACTATCTTAAACGGTAATCAGACAATGATTTTAATGACCGATTATTTGTTAGAACGCTTTCGCGAAAGCGCAAATCCTCACAGCGCTCCCTTTGTAGGAAGTACTATTGTGTCTACCCCAATGATGGACGTTCTCGCCTCATCGTATAATGTAGAGTGTAAAACAGCCCTTACAGGTTTTAAGTGGATTGCAAAGATGATTATGGATTTTCCAGAGCAACAATTTATAGGTGGTGGTGAGGAGAGTTTTGGGTATATGGTGGGTGACTTTGTAAGAGATAAGGATGCCGTTACATCTACCTTACTTGCTTGCACCATTGCTGCTGAAGCAAAGAGAAATGGACAAACTCTTTTTGAAAAATTAAAAACGCTATACGTAAAGCACGGTCTATATAAGGAAGCACTTATATCCCTGGTTAAAAAAGGTCAATCGGGCGCTGAAGAAATTAAGCAAATGCTCAAAGATCTCAGATTAGAACCTATGAAAGAAATAAATGGTAGTAAGGTGATTAAAGTTGAAGATTATCAAACGTCTAGCGCTCGCAATCTTACTACTGGCGCAGCGTCTACTATAGATATCCCAAAGTCTAATGTGCTTATTTTTTATACAGAAGATGGCAGCAAGATAGCCGCTAGACCTAGTGGTACTGAGCCTAAGGTTAAATTCTACATAAGTGTAAACGCACCTCTCGATCGTGTAGAAAATTATGACACAGTTTCAGGCCAATTAGACAAACGCATCGCTGGCATACAAAATGCTCTAGGCGTATAAAATTTTTTCGCTTTCGCGAAAGCGTACACACCTTATGGAATACTTTAAGAAGATAATTTCTTATGCCTTACCCTACAAAGGATATGGCATTCTCAACATTATTTGTAATATATTTTATGCGCTTTTTAGCACCTTAGGCTTTGTAGCGCTTATACCTATGCTACAAGTTTTATTTGATAAAACAAAGACAGTTACCATTAAACCAGAGTGGACCGGAATCTTGGATGCTAAGGAATATATGGAAAACTCGTTGGGATATTATGTTACAGAGGTTGCTCAAAACGATAAGGCCCAAGCTCTTACTCTTATGATTGTATTCATCATAAGTGTATTTCTCTTAAAAAACCTCTTTGGGTATCTTGCGATGTACTTTATCACCTTTTTAAGAAATGGTGTTTTAAAAGATATACGTAATGCGATGTATGAAAAGATTGTTTCACTACCCGTAGCGTATTTTACAGAAAAAAGAAAAGGAGATACCATTGCTCGTGTTACTTCAGATGTGCAAGAAGTACAACACTCGTTTTTAAGCATTCTAGAACTTATTGTACGGGAGCCACTTACTATAATTTTTGCACTAGCAGCGATGTTTCTGTTAAGTGCAAAACTGGCAATATTTGTTCTCACGTTTATTCCGATAATGGGGTTTATAATTTCCCTCATAGGAAAGAGGCTTAAGAAAAAATCAGATCGTGTACAGCGAGAGCAAGGAGAGATTCTATCTAAGCTAGAAGAAACCCTTGGGGGACTTAAAATCATAAAGAGTTTTAATGCTGAAGATAGGTTTGAGTCCAGCTTTAAGAGAAGTACACAACGGTATAACGATTTTGCCAATAGTCTAATGCAGCGACAGGCACTTGCATCTCCTACGAGTGAGTTTCTTGGTATTGTGGTTATCGGGGTTCTTTTATGGTTTGGTGGTAATATGGTGCTTTCTGAAGGCACACTTGATGGACCTACCTTTATTTCATTTATGGGGCTAGCCTATGGTATTCTTACGCCTGCAAAGGCATTTTCAAAAGCAAGCTATAGTGTAAAACGTGGTAATGCATCTGCACAACGTATTCTTGAAATTTTGGAAACTGAAAATAGTATAACTAGTAAGACCATAACAACACCCGTCACTTCTTTTCAAAAATCTATTTCGCTAGTAGATGTTTCTTTTAAATATGAGGAGCAGTTAGTACTTAAAAATTTCTCACTCACAGTAGGTAAAGGTCATACCGTAGCGTTAGTTGGGCAATCGGGTTCTGGTAAGAGTACCATTGCAAATCTTCTCACTAGATTTTATGATGTTACTGATGGAAGCATCTTAGTAGATGATGTGAATATTGTTGATATGACGCTCAGAGATTTGAGAAAGAATATTGGGATTGTTACGCAAGATGCTATCCTCTTTAATGACACATTGCGCAATAATATGGTTGTGGGTAAAGAAGGTGCCACAGATGATGAGATTATTGAAGCTTTAAAAATCGCAAATGCTTGGGAATTTGTAAGAGAGTTACCTCAAGGCTTAGAGACTAATATAGGTGACAGTGGCAATAAATTAAGTGGCGGTCAGAAGCAGCGCTTATCAATCGCGAGGGCTGTTTTGAAAAATCCGCCGATTATGATTTTAGATGAAGCTACCTCTGCTCTAGATACAGAAAGCGAGCGCCTTGTTCAAAATGCTCTTGAAAATATGATGAAAAATCGTACGTCTATCGTTATCGCTCATAGGTTATCTACAATTCAAAATGCAGACCAGATCGTAGTGATGCAAAAAGGAGAAGTAGTTGAAAAAGGGAGACATCAAGAACTTATGGATCAAAAAGGTGTCTATCACAAACTTGTGTCTATGCAATCCTTTGAAGAGGCTTAGACCTAGTCTTCTTCCTTGACAATAATAACTGTTGCGGTATAACCCGATGCAAGGAACCAGGTGTTTGAAGATATCACCTTTTTCATATCGTCATACATGACAAACTGCGCAGTATTTGCACCTACAGACCCTTGATTAAGCGCTTTTATTTCTATTTTATTGAATCCTTTTTTAAGGTCAAGATAAAAACCTTCAAACTCTCCTTGTAGATATATTCTGGGGTGGACTATCGTATCATTAATACTTACACTCACTAGATCTCCGTCTACAGCCCCGTGATCGCGGTACGTAAAATTGACAAATTTTGATCCGCTCTTAAAGTCACCTAGATATTGGTCTCTAAAATATTCTGGACGTAGTTTTTCCCTATCTTTTTCTTGTGAGGCGTTCATCCTTTTTTCAAGAGCAGTATAATCCCGCTCTGCAAAAGCATTACCCTCCATAAAATCTATTTGCCTCTTTTCCTTTGCTTTAAAAGGATCATTCAATTTTACTTTACTTTTAAAAACTAAAGAACCCGATTTTATATCTGTACTCTTCTCTAAAGCCGTAGGAGAGATTGAGATAGTTTGAGGCACATCATTTGGCTCCTCACCTTTTATCTCAATAGAGGCACTGGGAGCATCGATCTGTGCCGCTGCGGTTACAGTAAATACTATACTACACGCTACCAGAAATAAAATCTTAAGTATGGAAATGCTAGGTTTCAATATTTACTTTAATAACTATAGGTCATACTTCTATTGCGTTTACACAAAACGTGCCAATTACTCATTTTATATACGCTTTCGCGAAAGCGTGCTACATTTAAATAGAATTCAAAGATAAAAGAATTGACCTTCATACCATTATACGATAAGTCTCAATAAAATTCTTTCATTACAACTAGTAAGAAAATAAAAACACCCTACTAGGCGTTCTTACTTGAACAATCAAAATCGAACATTTATGAAATTATTTTTTCTAGCGACTACGCTACTACTTGCTACGCTACTATTTTCCTGCAGCTCACGAGATGATGATGGCAATAGTAGCAGCGGTATAGAGTGTCTCAATCTAGGTGCTCAAGAACTTGAAGTAACCATTCAAGAATCATTTACAACCTTACCGTCTAAAGTATCTGTCTTTTTCAAAGTTAATGGTACCGATGGCAGTCCCGTAGCTGGATTGACTCCAGCAAATTTTACCATTTTTGAGCAAGGACGTAATGATGATTGCTATAATGAAATTTCGAGCTCTGAGGCGTCTGGTGTGATTTCTCCTAATGCTCAATTATTTTCTAACAATACACTACTGGTTTTAGATCTTAGTAATAGTGTATTAAGCACGAGTTTACAGGAGTTAAAACAAGCATCGAGTAGTTTTATCTCAAACGTGATGCCTTCTGTTCCTACTGCTTCATTTAAAATGGCTATTTATTGGTTTGATGGGGAGGACGTATTACACGAGTTAGAACCACTTACTTCAAACACGCAAGATCTACTAGATGCTATTGACGGTATTACAGATGATATAAGTAATGACCCATCTACAGACTTATATGGAGCCGTTATCAAAGCAACACAAATAGCAGATGATATTATTGATGCATCTGATGCTCAAGAGTTATTTGCTGCAGCTTCTGTTGTTGTATTTACAGATGGAACAGATCAAGCTGCACGCTATACAGAGCAAGAGGCGCTTGCCGCTGTAAATGGTGCAGATGAGGATGTAAGCTTCTTTACTATAGGTCTAGGCTCTGAAATAGATGAAGAGATACTAAGTGCTATAGGAGTAACAGAAAGTGCCTTTGCCTCAAACGCTGCCGAACTCGAAACTGTCTTTAATGAAATATCTAATGGAGTTGCTGGGCAGGCAAATAGTTTTTATCTCTTTGAATATTGCTCACCAAAACGTGACGGTAGCGGTATGAGCAACCTCATAATTCAGGTAATTTCAGGGGATCGAGATGGTATCGTGCAAACATCGTTTGATGCAACGGGATTCACTGGCGGTTGTGAATAGTGATTTGAGAAGCGCATTTTGGGTACTTTAACGATATTTTTTTACAACTTATAGAAGCCAACTCAAAACCGAGTTTGAATTTTAGCCGTGAGTATGTAAAGATATATATTTGCTCTATGCTAGTTTCTGAATCAAATATAACGCTACCCTTAGAAGATGTATATATCCTTGATTGTGGTATATTCTATTTTTTTGAAAATCTCATCATATCTGAGATTAAAGAAGGTATACTATTCAATTGGGAGGTAGCAAAAGATGTCATAGAAATTGCAGAATCACACTATGGAAAAGGCACTAAAGTTGCCTATATTTCAAATCGAGTACATAATTACTCACTCGTCCCTCAAGACTGGCTCAAATACTTTAAAGCTAGGGATTCTATTAGTGCTTTTGGAGTAGTTTCTTATAGTAGGCAAGAACGATCTAATATTTTAATTGAAAAACTATTTTTCAAATCAAAAATTAGAAAATTCTTCAGCTTAGAAAAAGCAGTTGACTGGGCTATTGAGATGCAAAAAGAACATCTCAAAAAGAAAACGAATGTTTAGTTAATCGTATCGATAAGTGGAGATTTGTAATAATTAACTCCTTTGATATCCAATCGCTTATAATACTTCTTCAATCTACGTTTGTAAGACTCCCAATTATAAGTATTCGGATCGCTCCACCCCAACTCAGCGTGACCTATAAGCCTGGGAAATGCTAAATACTCTATATCATTAGAAGACTTAATAGTTTCAGACCACAATGGTGATTCTATACCTAAAATCTGCGATTGCGGTATCGAATCAAAAATTTGTGATGGTTTCCAGAGGTAAGCACTATCTACCTCTGTAGTTCCCGCCCAAGTAAGACCTAGTGGGCTATTTTTTTCATACTTCATATCGAGGTAGACCTTGCTTGCAGGAGATATTATGACTCGAGCTCCTTGCTTAATACCTCCTAAGGCGGTTTCTTTACGCTGCCAGTGTTGAATTATAAATGTACTATCTACTCCTGCACTTTGAATTTCTTCCCATCCCATCACACGTTTCCCATACTTATGGACTATTGGGAATACACGATTTAAAAAAAGGTTGTAATCCTCTTTTGATGTTACGTGGGACTCATCCCCACCCAGATGGATGTATGCTCCTGGAGTAAGTGCTGCGAGTTCCCTTATCACATCATCAACAAATTTATAAGTTATCTCTTTATCTACACAAAGTGTGCTAAAACCTACGCGCATCCCCGTATATAAGGCTGTGGCTTTACCTGTACAATTAAGTTCTGGATAAGATGCTAGGGCCGCATTTGTATGACCAGGCATATCTATTTCGGGAATTATAGTAATGTATTTTGATTGAGCGTATGCCACAATTTCTCGATAATCTTCTTGACTGTAAAATCCTGGGCTCTCATCTCTTACAGATGAACTCCCTCCTATTTCAGTAAGCTTTGGCCAAGATTTTATTTCGATACGCCATCCTTGATCATCAGTGAGATGCAAGTGCAAATAATTTAATTTAAATACCGCCATTTGATCAATCAATCTTTTCACTTGATCAACTGTAAAGAAGTGCCTTGCTACGTCTAGCATCATCCCCCTATACTCATAACGAGGTGCATCTACTATACGTAAACCTGGTATCACAAGGCTGTCTATAGATTCTCCAGAAATGATAGCATTTGGAAGCAGCTGTTCAAGTGTCTGCATCCCGCGATATAAACCTGACGCTGTAAGTGCAGATAGATTCACATTACTAGAATTAATATCAAGTACATACCCCTCAGGTGAATCTATACTGTCGCGAGACGTAAGTTTAAAGGACACTACATTGTTTGATATTCTCAAATTTTCGCTTTGAGCGAGTTTAAAAGGTGTTTGCTTAAGAAGTGATCTGAATTGTCTCGCCACTGCTAGAACTTCTGGAGTAGTATCTGATACTATTTGAGTGTCTTGATCAAATAAAAATCCATACGGTCGGGCTTCTAAGGAATTTGGAATAGGTAACAAAACAACGTCCTCAATAGAAGTAGAAACCAGTGGTTTTTCTTTTTTACAACTGCATACTACCAGTAAACTAGCAATAGTTAGTATAGTAAAGGTTTTAATTTTCATCATAGCTAGGTCAATTTATAATAGCCACACTTTAAGTAAGCGCCTTCTTCAAAAGTAATTGGATGATCTATGTCGTGATAGGTTTTTTCTAATATCGTAAAACTTCTTCCTGTCTTTTTAATATTAGACTCGCATATATCAAAAAATGTTTGCGCTGGTACTCGTGAAGAGCAAGAAGCTAGCACTAAGAGTCCTTCAGAAGTAGTAAGCTTAGCCCCTAATTGTGCTAATCTTGAATAGCTATTTCTAGCGGTAGTAACCTCCTTTGCACTTTTTGCAAAACTAGGTGGGTCTATCACTACTATATCATACAAATTTCCAGCATCAATAAGAGATTGTAATCCTTCAAAAGCATCAATAGCCATTATTTTATGTACCCCATTATGTTTATTTAACTTTCCATTTTCCTTTGCAACTTCAAGTGCTTGTGCGCTTATGTCCAGACTTGTAACTTCACGTGCTCCGCCAGCCAGCGCGTGTACAGAAAAACCACCAGCATAGCTAAAAACGTCTAAAACTGTTTTATCACGAGCTCGTTTTCCTACTCGTTTTCTATTATGTCTATGATCCAAGAAATACCCAGTTTTGTGACCATAAATAACATTTGCCGAAAATTTGACACCGTGCTCTTTAAAATAAACAACCTCATTCTCGAGAGTACCGTGCAAAATTTGACCATCACTTATCCCTAAGGTCTCTCCTTTACCCACAAGACGACTCAAACGTATGACCAATGTCTCACAATGAGAAGTTTGCAGCAATAAACCTAAAAGCACTTTCAAATATGGAAACCATATGGCACTGTAAATTTTTACAACAAGTACCGTATCATAAACATCTGCGATAAGCCCCGGAAAACTGTCATTTTCACCAAAAATAAGTCGATAGCTATTTGTGTCTGTTTGAAGGAGTGGCTTTCTTAACGCAAAAGCTTCCTGTATTTTATTTTCAAAAAACTCATCATTTATAGTTACTGGATGGGCACTCAAAACCTTTATACGTATGGGTGAGTGAGGATCGTACAATCCTAGTCCAAAGACCTTATCCGTCCTATTATCAAACAGTATAGCTACATCGCCAGATTTACCTTTCTTATTAATCTTTACAATACTATTTTCAAAAATCCAAGGATGTCCCTGCTTCACGAGCTTTTGTGCCTTGCTAGTGAGATGTACTGCGAGTCGTTTTGTTTCAATAAGGGGTAAGTTGATCATTTTTACTCTAAAGTTTTAAATTACGCTTTCGCGAAAGCGTAAAAAACCAAATTAATCGTAATTTTCCAATATGAGAATGTATCAGACCTTTATTTTAAGTTTTATTGTCTTTATTGTTTCTAATTATGAAAGTAAGGGACAAAGTCCGCTGGTAAATATTGCGGATTTTGACTCAGAATTTGCCTATGATGTGCGTTATGCAACTGTAAACAATTTTTTAGACCAAAAAGTTTATGATTGCGTTCAATGCTTGCTTATTCCAGAAGTTGCTGAAGCTCTCGTAGAGGCTAATAACTACTTCTGTGAATTAGGGTATAAGATCAAATTATTTGATTGTTATCGTCCCCTTTCTGTACAGAAAAAAATGTGGGAGATTTATCCAAATCCAGGGTACGTAGGCAATCCATACGGCAGTGGTTCTATACATAATCGAGGCGCAGCGATAGATATGACCATTGTAAAACTTGATGGAACTCCCCTTGATATGGGGAGTGATTATGACTTTTTTGGTAAAGCGGCTCATATTGATCATCCTCATAATGAAACCATAACTGCAAATAGAAAGCAGTTATGGAGTGTTATGAAAAAATTTGGCTTCTCCCCTATACGTACGGAGTGGTGGCACTTTAATTATGATGAGAAAAATTACGGTCTCAAAATTTTAGATATCGATTTTGATTGCGATTAAAACATCCCCATTATTTAGGATCTAAAAGTGCATCTATGCGAGCGATCGCATCTTCATAGTGATATTTTGTGATTGTGTTTATAGTGCTGTTACGCGCAGACCGCAATCTTGTTTTTAACTTCTTTAACTCACCACGCACTAGAGGTCTAACATCAGAAACGCTTACATCGTACCGCAATGCACCTTCAAAACCAGGCCGTCCTGAACGAGAGCTGGGCCCTTCTTCAGTCATTAAATAGGTCATTCTATCAATAAAGGATCGTTGTAAATTACGACGATAGATATCTACCGAAACACCTCTACTCGCTTCTGCCCATATTCCTGATCTAAGATCTTGGAGCATCTCGAGCGCAGGATAATAATCTGTTTGCGTAGTCTCTGCATCAATAAGCCTACCTAATCTATCAAAACTTAAAAGCCTATTTAAATACCTTGATTGCGTTCTACGTAACTTTTCTGCATAACCAGCGTGATCAATGTTTTGCAAGATGGCAGGATCAATGAGCCACGTAGGAGTTTCAAAGAGATTGTTTTGTAACCAGCGCATAGATTCCTTTTGCGATGCCGCATCTAGATACGTATAAACCACTCCTGACTGTGATGGCATTTTTAAGTTTTCAAACACACCACCTATATTTGTGACCACGTGCCCTACGTATCTACTATAAACCCCTAACAACTCACCATAAAGCTCTTCTAGATCCTGATAGTCATTCGTTTTACTGGATGTCCACTCTGGAAGGTTTTGAGCCACGAATCTTAAATTTTTAATACCGTAGGTACTAGCTTTTACAGGATCATTTCCAATAGCCTCGGTTTGAGATTGAGGATCAAAACTACTTGACTGTCTACCAAATTTGAACCTTGGGTCATCTGCTTTTTCTTGGATCCATTTATTAAGCGTCGCTTTTTCTTGTAAAGGGGATTGCGCCTCTGGTAGCCATCTATATCCCCAATTAGTAGCATAATGATCGTAAGGACCCATTTGTCTTATAAATCGAATATTAGTATCACCTGGCTGTGCGATATAATTATATCGTGCATAATCCATAAGACTTGCGGCAATCCCATTTTCTTGTGTAAAATTCCCATCGCGATAGGATTCTACATCATAGGCATAACTGGCAGCCATATTATGTGGAAAACCAAGCGCGTGCCCCACCTCGTGTGCAATAACCATACGCATCATCTCACCAATCTCCTCTTCTGGTGTATCAAGAGTACGAGCACTTGGATTTGCAGCTCCCGTTTCTAATAAGTAACGATTTCTATAACTACGCAAATGATTATGGTACCATATAATATCACTCTCTATAATCTCTCCACTCCGAGGGTCTGAAACACTCGGTCCAACGGCATTACGCGTCGTACTTGCAACATATCTCACAACAGAGTATCTTATATCTTCTGGACTAAAATCTGGATCTTCTTCTGGAGAAGGAGCATCCTCTGCTATGATGGCGTTTTTAAATCCAGCCGTTTCAAATGGTTTTTGCCAGTCTTCAATACCTTGCTTTATATACTCTCTAAGAGATTCTGGTGTTCCTGGATCTAAGTAGTATACGATAGGTTTTACAGGTTCCACGAGTTCACCTCTTTTATAGGCCTCGGGGTCTTTGGGCTCTAAGCGCCAGCGACGTATATATGTTTTTTGATCTGCCTTAAGAGCATCACTACCGTAATCATATTGCTTAACAGTAAAGAAACCAACTCTTGGATCATAAACCCTAGGCTGCATTGGAGTTTCTGGTAAGAGTATCATGGATTGGTTTACTTGTAAACTTATACTCTCTGCAGCTTTCTCTACGGGAGGTGCAGAAGCTTCATAGGTAAAATCTTGTTTCACTTCTATGTTTTCAGGAAAGCTTTTGATAGTATTTATAAAACTCCTATTACCATCTAACTTTTTAACTTTGTACTCCTTACGCAATCTACCTGATAGCGCACTTATAGCCTTTACATCTGTAGAAAATAATTTGGTCACATTAATAACAGATGCTGTAGAATCTGTATTGAATGCCTTAATATCAAATGCATATAAGATAGGCTCATAATTATTTACTCTTACAGAGTTGCTTATCGCTTTGGTGCTATCTGCAATATTCTCATAAGATTTAATCTTAAGTAATATTTTATCTTGGAATCGTACCCAGTGTACGACTTGCTCATTGGTTTTAGACCCAGCATTCATATAACCACCTCCAAGGCCGTTAGGGATCTGAGCAATACGGGTGATCCAGAGCATATCCTTTTCCAAATTATTGAAAGGAATCTCATAGAAAAACTCATTCTTAATCTTATGTACTTGAAAAACGCCAGAATCTGTAACGGCTTCTTTTGTAATTACCTCAGCATATGGTTGGATAGCATCTTTATCTATTTTCTTAGTATTCGCTACTGCTTCGGTTTTATTTTTTGACTTTTTCTTTCTGTCTTTTCTTTGTGATAGTGCATCTTGCGTAATGAAGCATATACATAAAATACTAGCTAGAAGATTTCTTTTCATTTGGGAGTTTTTACTATTTGATAATGGGAATCAAATTATTTGAGTAGTTAAATTTAATAGTTGTGATTAACAATAGAGCCCGTTTTATAAAATATCCACTAGCTCTTTGGCAGATGTAAGGGTCGTGAGATTTTCATGCTTTATTTCAATATCAATTTGTTCGTGAGCCCAAGTGGTATGAAAAGGAATATGTATTGCCCTTCCACCTATCTCTAATACAGGTAATATATCTGATTTAAGTGAATTCCCTACCATTAAAAATCTGGCAGACGATATGTCTAAGTGCTTTACAAGCTTCATATAGTTAGCCGGTTGTTTGTCTGACATAACTTCAATGTGATGAAAGTATTTTGACAATCCGGACTTAACGAGTTTTCGTTCTTGATCAAGTAAATCGCCCTTTGTAGCAACCACTAGTCTGTAAGTCTCACTTAAGTTTTCAAGAACATCTTCGATACCATCTAAAAGTACAACTGGGGCATTGAGCATTTCCTTACCCAATTCAATAATTTGAGATATTGTTTTATTAGAAACTTTATTATTAGAAATCTCTTGAGCACATTCTATGAGGGACAGTGTAAAGGGTTTAATCCCATAGCCATAGAGAGCTAGATTGCGCATCTCCATTTCAAAGAGTCGTTCTTGACAAGAATTAAAGTCTATGAAATTGTCTAGAAGATGACAAAACTCATTTTCTGCTTTTCTAAAGTAGGGCTCATTAACCCATAAGGTGTCATCTGCGTCAAAAGCAATCGTTTTAATTTCTGTCATTAGTTGTGTGTTTTACGCTTTCGCGAAAGCGTACTTAATCGAGACTATAAACTCGAACATAATCTACCTCCATCTGAGCGGGAAAAATTGTGTCATCTACCCCATTTTTTCCACCCCAATTGCCTCCTACAGCCATATTAAGAATAAAGAAATAGCGTTTATTAAACGGCCAATTGTCATTATTATAATCCTTTGGTCTATTAATTGTTAGCGTGATATTATCAGGATGATCCACATAAAAATCTAAGCGATCTTCTCTCCAAATGAGACCGTAATTGTGAAACTCCTCTTCTATAGTTTCCAGTAAAACATCACCTGTAGAGATCTGCGTGTTATCGCTGTGATTATTTGCCACGCTATGGATAGTCTGGATCACATAATTAGGATTATAACTCACATACTCCATAAGATCTATCTCTCCACATTGAGGCCAGCCAATTTTTCCAATATCCTCACCAAGCATCCAAAGCGCTGGCCATAAGCCATTCCCTGTATGGTCTGGGATTTTTGCTCGTATCTCTACGCGACCGTATTTAAACCTTTTCTTGCTCACAAGGCGTGTGGAGGTATAATCGCCTACTTTTTGACCAGAGCCTACCTTTTTTGCAATTATCTTCAGGGTTCCATCACTTACGGCTACATTTTTACCCGAGGTATAATTTTGCCATTCATTATTACCCCAACCGTTTGCCCCAGTTTCAAACGCCCACTCTAACGTATCTATAGAGTCTTCATCAAATTCTTCACTCCAGATTAAACCGTCATCTTTACTGGTTTTAGATGCTGGATTCTCTATAGCAGCCGTTGTACCATCTATAGTTATAGTACTTCCCTGCTTGCAAGATTGAAGACAAAATGGTACTAATAGAAGTAGGAAAAACTTTTGCACGGCGTGAGATTTTTTTATTTTAGATTGGCTTACTATTGACCTACTTGAGGTTGCTTAAAATGAAATCTAATTTTTTATTGGTATTGCGGTTTTTACTATAGGAATCTGTTACAAATTTACTTTGTACCGCTAGGCCCATAGTTGTCATTTTCTTTATTACAGATAGATTTTCTAAGGTTACTTTACCAGTAAGCAGTAATGATAAATCCTGTTTATCTTGATAATAGTCGTAAACCTTCTTCAAGCCTGTGAGGTATAAAAAATCCTTTGTAAACCCACCCCCTCTATGCACTCGTAAGGTAATTTGCCAGGCTTGGTGTCGATCTACCTTGTACTGATTAAAGAGAAGATCAAAAGTATTAGCAAAGCTGTATCCTTTTATCAAACTATCTGCAGCTATAACCCTATGAGCAAGCTCCTTCATACGTTTCATTGTAAGGTTATTGCTCATATACTCGCTTAAAACGGCTAGCCCCTCTTGTGTTTCTGTATTATTTACAAAGCCGTTTGAAAAGATTTTAAGGGGTTGATTTTTACCATTATGTGTGGTTACAAGATGTACACCTATCTCGTGATTTGCAAGTACTTTAATTTGATTTTCTGAATACTTGTGATACTTTTTAAGCAACAAGGTGTTAGACGCATTGAGAACCATTGCGGCGGCAGCTATATTTGTACTTTGCTTAATATTAAAGTCAAAATCGTAGCGTTTTCCAAATTCTGTAAAATATGCTTCTGCCTCATCTGCAGAGTGTTGTGCTTTAAAATTTGCATCGCCATCATCATCTGCAAAGTGTAATATGAAACGTGCATTATCAACATCCTTTTCCTTAGGAGTACCAAATACTTTAAGCGAATTGTAATAGAATTGCTTTCCTTTACCAATGGTTTCTATACACTGTATCAATCCCGAGTACTCATATACGATATCTCGATACAGCTCCCGGATATCATCATCATCTATATTTTCTAATCTTTGGTTAAAAAACTTGCGCTGTAACTTATACGGACTAAATTTTATTTTTCGATACTTAAAGACAGGTTCCTCCGTATATTTTGAAGCGAAAAATCGTTTCTTTTCATTTTCAATATTTATGGGATTGAGGTAATTTAAAAGCTCAATATCCTTAACCAACTTATCCAAATTTTGGTCAATTTCAAAGAGAGCCTTATGAGATTGCGTAAGCGTGATGTGTGTATTCAAATTAGTTTGTAGTTAAGGGAGAAGTTTTTCTGCCAGGATATAATCATTATAAAATAGCGTGGCTTGGTTACGTATTTTAATTTTAAGTTGATCTTCAATAGCATAGACCACATCGGGATATATTTTGTAAGCAGTCTCGTCGCAATATATCTTTGAGAACTCTGTAGCGAGTACTAGTGTTTGATCAAAATGCTTTGTGATAAATTTTAAAAAGTACCCATTTCCTTGAAAAGTATCATTTATAGCCGCCGTGGTTTCAATAGAATTAGGTAGTTCAATTTCTTTTAGAGATGAGCACCACGCTTTCGCAAAAGCGTAAAACCGTTCAGTATCAATATTAGAAGTTCCTAAATTTATTACAGGTACAGGTCGATCCCAGCGTTTCCAGTTGTATGAATGCATATCGAACACAATACCCGCACCAAATTTTTCTTCAATTTTAGTTATTAAAGCGTTTACCACTTTATAAAAAGAGTGATGCTTAGAGAGGCTTTGTGCTTTTTCTTCTGCGCTCAATGGTGTTTTCCATAATTTTTTACCCCACGCATCTTCGTAAATGGCATTTTCTGGATCTCGATTCAAATCGTACTCAAATCTACTATCAAGACCAGCGATTACCATAGGTAGTGACTGCACCATCTGTTTTGTACAAGGATCTTCCTCATACCATCGCTCATAGGCGGTGTGTGTACATTTCTCCCACAGCTCTTTTCTAAAATGGGTACCGTCGTGTACCGCGGCACATAAAAAATGTGTGTACTCCTCTATCTTAAGTGTAAAGGAATAATCTTCGGCCACCGCGTGGAAAACCTCTTCGTTACCGATCTTTAATAGAATTTCTTCAATGGATAGCTTAAGCATCTTCTACCGTTTTTCGAAGTTTTGCTCTTCGTTCTAATCTTGAGACTCGTTCTAGCACTTTATCTTCTAAAAAGTTTACGATCTTTTCTTGAAGTTTTACCTTGTACACTTTGTTAATGTATGTTACGCCACCAGGACTCATAACATTTACCTCTACTAGCATACCGTTAATTACATCTATCCCTACAAAGTATAACCCATCTTTTACAAGATTGGGGCCTATACGTCTACAAAGTTCTTTCTCTTGAACCGTGAGTGTATGCTTTTCTACACTACCTCCTGCTGATACGTTAGAGCGGTGGTCGTCGTCTCCAGGGACTCGTTTCATAGCGCCTATAGGCTTACCATTCAGCAAAAGTATGCGCACATCCCCTTGGTCTGCTCCCTCTATATAATCTTGAAGTATCACATAATTAGTCGTACCATCTTTATTATCTATATAAAAATCTAACAGACTTCGTATACTAGACATAGCCCGCTTTTCAATTAGAATAACTCCAGATCCCCCATAGCCATTGAGTGGCTTTAGAATCATCTTATCTTGATCTGACTCTTTGATCATTTTTATAAGATATTCCTTGTTTTTAGTAACGTGAGTTTTGGGAATAAAATCATTTGTAGTGTCCTCAAACGCGGCCGTATAAAGCTTATTATTTGCTCTACGTATACCATCTATATTATTCATTATAAAAACGTCGTCCTTAACAGAGTCTAGAAAGTTCAACATAATCATATCTAAAGGCGGATTGCTTCTCAAAACAATGGCGTCAAATCCCGCAAGAGGAAGCATTTCTTCTCGTAGGGTAGCCTTCTTGTGAAATGATTTAAGGTTAGTGGGCACTTTATCCATTTTATTGATTGCCTTGCAAAAAGCAAAGGTCTCGCTATCTCTTATGGTAAGATTTGCAGGTGTCGTGATTGCTACTCCATGACCGCGTTTTTTGCATTCACAGATTAAGGAAAGCGTAGTATCGTTTTCTGGGTCGATTTCTTCCCAAGGATACATGATAAAACAGATATTCATTTAATTGGTTTTTAGTAAAGACAAAATACTAAAAAACCCAAGGGATTCCTTTAATGAAATGCTAAATAATTTATGAATACTTACAGAACGTGCGCTCTTTTGGAATTCTAATTTACTTTAGCGGTAGAAGGAGTTTCTCCAGAAGTCACAGTTGGAGGTGGTGGTGGTGATGGAGGTATTCCTGTATCGCAAGTAATGTGTTCCCAAGACGTTCCATTATAGATATCTAAACAGCCTGTATCGTTTACAAAGACAAGTAACCCTTTGTCTACAGATGTTGTCGCAATACTATTCCGATCTGTCTCTGTTGCTACTCGTGGTGGCATCAATCCCTTGTAGTCTCCCGCTCCATTAATCTGGCTACTTACTTCTAAGGTGGCAGAAGTTGTAGGATTACTAGTACCAACACCCACTTGCGCTATACTCCCTAGATTAAAACCTAAGATCAATACTATTGTGATTATAAGTGTATATGTCTTCATA
>CAWUIT010000015.1:0-20083 GCA_963922345.1 uncultured Dokdonia sp.
CCAAAGCAGTACCTTCTTCTTCTACCTCAGTAGAAACCGTAAGTACAGCAGCATCGTCATTATCGGTAATCGTACCCGTAGCAGCAATCGTGCCTACCGTAAGATCATATACTTCATCATCCTCATCGATCGCATCATCCGTACTAGGGACCGTAATCGTAAAGGCTGTTACCCCAGCAGGTACCGTGATCGTACCATCGCCATTGTCTACCACACCATTGGTGAAGGTGACCGTTCCGTAATCAGCATCCTCAGTCGTATCATTTACAAGAGTGAAGGCATATACTTCAGCCATATCACTCTCAACAACCGTAACATCGTGTACCAAAGCAGTACCTTCTTCTTCTACCTCAGTAGAAACCGTAAGTACAGCAGCATCATCATTATCTTGAATAATACCAACACCTGTATCTGTTGTATCATTTACAGCACCACCAGTCGTATTGGTCGTCGTAAGAATAACCGTCTCGTCATTCTCATCAATTAAATCATCTGTCGTAGGAATCGTTACTGTACCAGTAGTTGTACCTGCTAAAAACGTTACACTCACAGGTGTCCCTGTATAATCAGTCGCCTCAGCTGTACCATTGGTAGGTGTAAACTCTACCGTGATATCTTCTGAACTCGGATTGCTTAAACTTACAGGATATACCAAATTACCTCCCTCTGTTACCGTAGGGGCATCAGCTATCAAAACATCTGGTGCATTATCATTATCAGTTATAGTACCTGTGGCAGCAACACCTCCGATTGTAAGATCATAAAACTCATCAGCTTCATCAATATTATCATCTACAGTAGGCACTGTGACCGTAAATGAAGTAACACCCGCAGGAACAGTAATCGTACCATCGCCATTTAAAACAACTCCATTAGTAAACGTAAGTGGAGTTGTTAAATCAGCATCCTCAGTCGTATTGTTTGACAAATCAAAAGGATAAGTAGCATCTATTTCACTCATAGTGACCACCACGGTATGAACTAGAGACACTCCTTCTACTTCTCTTTCTGTAGAAACTGAAACTACAGTTGCTACGTCATTATCCTGGATAATACCAACCCCGGTGTCTGTCGTATCATTTACAGCACCACCAGTCGTATTGGTCGTCGTAAGAATAACCGTCTCGTCATTCTCATCAATTAAATCATCTGTCGTAGGAATCGTTACTGTACCAGTAGTTGTACCTGCTAAAAACGTTACACTCACAGGTGTCCCTGTATAATCAGTCGCCTCAGCTGTACCATTGGTAGGTGTAAACTCTACCGTGATATCTTCTGAACTTGGATTACTTAAACTTACAGGATATACTAAATTACCTCCCTCTGTTACCGTAGGAGCATCAGCTATTAAAACATCTGGTGCATTATCATTATCAGTTATAGTACCTACTCCTGTATCTGTCGTATCACCAACAGTTCCAGCATCAACTGTACCTACACCTACAGTGAAGGTCTCATCTGCCTCATCAATTAAATCCTCTTCCGTTGGAACGGTCACCGTAGCTGTTGTATCACCAGCAGGAATCGTTACCGTTACAGGGGTCTCTACATAATCATCCGTACCAGCGGTACCTGCAGTAATTACAAAGGTGATCGTAATATCTTCATCACTTGGATTACTTAATGTAACTGGAAAATCAGCATTACCACCTTCTGTAACCGTTACATTACCAATAGTCACATCAGGAGCATTATCATCATCTTGAATAATACCAACTCCAGTATCTGTCGTATCATTTACAGCACCACCAGTCGTATTGGTCGTCGTAAGAATAACCGTCTCGTCATTCTCATCAATTAAATCATCTGTCGTAGGAATCGTTACTGTACCAGTAGTTGTACCTGCTAAAAACGTTACACTCACAGGTGTCCCTGTATAATCAGTCGCCTCAGCTGTACCATTGGTAGGTGTAAACTCTACCGTGATATCTTCTGAACTTGGATTACTTAAACTTACAGGATATACCAAATTACCTCCCTCTGTTACCGTCGGAGCATCAGCTATCAAAACATCTGGTGCATTATCATTATCAGTTAATGTACCTGTGGCAGCAACACCTCCAATTGTAAGATCATAAAACTCATCAGCTTCATCAATATTGTCATCTACAGTAGGTACTGTGACCGTGAATGAAGTAACACCCGCAGGAACGGTAATCGTACCATCGCCATTTAAAACAACTCCGTTAGTAAACGTAATTGGTGTAGTTAAATCTGCATTCTCAGTTGTATTATTTGACAAATCAAAAGGATACGTCGTACTTTCAACAGTGGTTCCACTTAAAGTGACTGTATGAGATAGATCTGTACCTTCAATTTCTGTATCTGATGTAATAGCTGCTACTACAACATTACCAAAACCATTATCCTCTTCTGTAGCAGTTACTCCATTAGAAATGGTTATTGCTGTTGGGTCCGTTCCTTCGGTTTGTGTTAGACTTGTCTCTCCTGCGACCGTAAGAACATCTGCATTATCGATATCAACATTGTAATTTCCTGGTATATACGTTATCGTATAAACACCATTTGCATCAGTCTCAGCAGTCGCGACTATCGTAGCACCATCTAAAAGATCTACGGTTACATTTTCAAGTAGGTTATCTCCAGCATCAAAGGTATTATTACCATTTACATCTTCGTAAACGACTCCAGTGATTGAACCATTTGGAATAGTTGTTACTGTGATGTCATTCTCATTTTCAACACCCGGATCATCGTCAACTCCATTATCCGACAGATCAGAGAGTGGGTCTCCATTATCATCAGTACCAGAAGCTGTTGCTTGATTATCAATCTGCCCAGACGCAATATCTGCTTGAGTGATTGTATATACTGCTGTATATTCTAGACTGTCTCCAGGGCGGAGATCATTGAGTGTTCCTATTCCATCTTCGGTTGTACCAGTATTTGTAGTACTTGCTACTGGCGCTGGATCAGTTCCTGTACCTGTAAAAGTTGCGTTATTTTCAGTAATACTAACATTGAATGCATAGGAATTTCCAATATTCTCTACGATATATGTATAGGTAATTGTTCCTGCAGAAGCATCGTACACACTTGTTTTAGTCAATTCAAGTTCTGTTGTACAAGCACTATTTTCTGTAGCATCTAAAAAGTCATAAACTCCGTCTCCATCAGTATCTGTAGGCTCCGTATATCCTTCACCGCCTTCACTAGTTGTTACTAGACCTTCACCATCAACTTCTGCTGGTGATGTATTTCCTAACTCTCCATCTTCGTCCGCTTTCGCGAAAGCGTCAGTAAATCCAGCCTCTACAGTATCATTACAACCATCGCCATCGCTATCAGTGTCAAAATTATTTGGTGCACCATCTCCATCTAAATCACCGCAAGTAAAACCGTCTGAAACTATTAAAATTTTTCCATCACCTCCATCACCATTAGCTGCTGGGGAAACATTTATAGATTTGATAATTGAACCAGCTGGAACAATGTCTGATAATGCAAATACTGCAATATTAATATTCTGACCGGCTATAGCTGTTTGTATTCCAGTGTCAATGTAGTCTGTACTAGACACCACAAATTCTACTCCTATTAAATTCCCACTCGTATCAAAAAATTCAAGATCAAATTCATTATTTCCGTTTCGCTCTGATACTAAAAGAAACGATTCTCCTGATACAGAGATTGGTGTAGTATATGTAAGCTTATAAAAGTCTGTATCTAAAACGGACCCAGATAAGGCTTGGTAATGATTAAAATTTACGTCACGGAATGACGAAAGTATTAAAGTATTCCAATTAGGGTTTTCAATATTGTTTCCTGTAGGCCCTGTTCCTTGACCGGAAACATTATTCAACACTTCATACACAACGTTTCCAGAGGTTGAAGAAAAATTTTCTTGATAACTATTAGGAAATGTAAAATCTGAATAATTTACTCCATTAATGGTTACAAAGTTTAAGTCTGCATTATTCGTATTACCAGTTCCTGTAAAATCGAATGATGTATTTCCACTATTAAATGATCCCGTAACAGTAGGCGCTACATAACACTCGGTAGAGTCTAAAATTCCATCATTATCATCATCAAGATCCACCTCATCATCTATACCATCACCATCATTATCAGGGAGTACAGTGATTTCTAATAATCCTTCGTTAGAGTTTGCAGAGGAGTCGTCCTGCACTCTAAATATAATACTTGCATCTCCAAGGTAACCTGTTACTGGGGTAAATGTAATGTTTCCAGCAGTGTCTGCTACATAAGTACCCACTCCAGGTATTGTCAATGGATCACTAGTTGTTCCCACATTTTCTGGATCGTTTGGGTCGATCATGATAATAGTAGCAAAATCAATATTATCATCAGGATCTGTGGCTGTAGCCAGTACATTCTCAGTAATAGGTGTGTTAATTGCTGTTGTGTTTCCAAGGTTATCTAAGACCACCGGAGGCTCATTAACCGTTACTTCATTTTCTGTAATAAAGTTTACTTCACCTACAAACGTTATCGAATTGTTACGTGCGTCAGCAGCGTTTCCGTTAAGAACAGAGCGACCATTTCTAAATCGTATCTGAGAAACATTTTCATAATTAATACGCACTACATAGTCTGTACGAGCAGGTAACCTACCTGTTGCACCTGCATTTGCACTTTGGAAACGCGTAAAACCGTCTCCTAAGTTTGAAACGGTAATTCCAGTTGGACAACCACCAGCATTTGTAGTTTCCCCAAAGGCATTAGGACAAGGCCCTGGAGGTGGTGTAGCTCCTCCTTCTAAAGTATACGAGCTAGGCACTAAGGCATCAAAAAATTCTTGAATATCAACATCTACTGCCTCGAGTGTGAAGCCTTGAACTAGGATCGGTGCTCCTCTCTCGGTGGCCGTTGCCGTTCCTGAACGTACAAATCTAAGTTCCCACTCTACAAAACCGCCAGCAGCAGTTGCTTGTGTTACAGATTCTATACGATTTGGATTTCCAGCACCATTATCATCAACTATGTTTACGTTTGAGTTAACAATATTAACAACTGTAAGTACGGCATCAGCATTGGTCGTGGTGCCATTAACATTTACAGCTACATTTGTATACAGAAATTCGTCCCCTATTGCAGAGTTAGTAACCGATGCTCCTGGCGATAAAGGCGTTGGACCCGTTCCTGTTCCAGAAGGAAATTCTGGTAACGTTTGCGCATGAATAGTTAAAAATGATGAAAGGAAAATAATACAAAAGGAAAGAGTTTTAAGCATTCCAAGGTTCGTAATTTTTCTCATAAGCTATATGTAATTAAAAGCGATCGCTTTCTAAATTGAATATCGAAATATTGGGGTCAAAATAAAATTTATCAACGTAAAAATACGAATGCCCGATATTAAAGGAACTAAACCTCTAATATTGGGAAACGATTTTCGACAAAATACACTATAGCATCGATAAAGTGTAAAATTTTTGAATTACTTTACAATTTTATGCCAATAAATGTTTGAAATATATACGTAGAATCCACCAAATCGGTTTCTTATATTGTTAATAAATTTTTCGAAAGCCTTAAAAACACAATAAATCCGATGTATAATAAACGTTCTAAAGGGCAAAAGCCAGCCCATACTTTCTATATAATGTATCAAATTTGTGTAGAAATAGAGCACTTAAATAACTCGAATACTTGGGAGTAAATGAGCGTAAGAAATATCCTATAAGGATAAACAAAAAATTATTAAAATACCAAAAATGCAATTATAAGAAGTCTCTTGCCATTTTGGACTTTACTTTGTGGAAACACCTTTTAGAAATTTAAAAACCTCTTAAAAGTGATTTATTAAAGTCGTTAATTAGATGTAGATATGTTTTAATTATTAAAATCTAAAAATCATAAGTGAAATCTATACAGATTTTACCCTTTGATAAGATTCCAAATGTCATTCCCAAAAATTACAACCATAAGCCCCATCACGATTACAAACCCAATTATCTGACCGCGCTCTAATGTTTTCTCAGAAGGTGCTTTTCCGGAGATCATTTCATAGAGTAAAAACATGACATGTCCTCCATCAAGAGCTGGTATAGGGAGAATATTTACAAAAGCTAGCCATACTGAAAACATCGCTGTAAAACCCCAAAACTTATACCAATCCCACTGAGGAGCCATCATCTCTACAATTCCAATAGGACCTTTTACCTTTTTATAGCCTTGAACTTTTCTATTAAAAATAAGTTTAAATTGTCTTACTTGCTTTGAAAGGACATCCCACGTCTTTGTAAGACCAGCAGGGATCGAGGCAGCAATACTGTACTCATCCTTAACCATGAGCTCATCTGCATTTGGCAAAACACCTAGCCGATCTTCCTTACCAAATTGTATTTTTTTCTCTATTTGATTACCATCACGGTCTAGGCCAATGGTTACTTCTCCGCCTTTTACCTTATCTAGCTCCTCTTGAAAATCTGTCCATTCTGTAATCTGATTTTCATTGATAGATATAATTTTATCACCTTCTTGAACTCCAGCTTCTGCTCCTAACGATGAAGGTGCTACCAAGCCTATGGTATTACTAAATCTCGGTCTTATAAATTGCTCCTCTGCATCTAGTACAGACTTCTTTGCTTCATCAGGAATAGGAAAGGTCAACTCATTACCATCTCTTAACACGGTAACTGTGTCACCCAGAAGAATATCAATCTGCACATCGTCAAAACGGGTAACCGTTTTATCATCTACCTTTATAACTTGGTCTCCATTACGTAATCCTATTTCTTCACCTACTTCACCTACAGCAATACCATACTTTAAGCGGTCTGCCGGCACATACTCGTCACCGTAATAAACAAGCATAGCACTGTAAATAAACCAAGCCAATAAAACATTTACTGTAACACCACCCACCATCACAATGAGACGCTGCCACGCCGGTTTAGATCTAAATTCCCACGGCTCTGCAGGTTTTGCCATTTGCTCCTTATCCATACTCTCATCAATCATACCGGCTATTTTTACATAACCTCCTAACGGTAGCCAACCAATACCATATACGGTATCTCCTATTTTCTTTTTAAAAAGGGCAAATTTTACGTCAAAAAACAAGAAGAATTTCTCCACCTTGATCCCAAACCATCTCGCCGGAGCAAAATGACCAAATTCATGAAGAATTACTAAAATTGAAATAGCAAGCGTAAATTGGGCAATCTGTATAAAAGTTTCCATAAAGGATTAAGTCAAATTTTGAACGCACAAAAATAGGCTTTTAGATGCGTATACTAAAGTTATCTACACGCTCACTATCATTTTTCAAGCCACACTTTATAAGTATGTCGTTTACGTTGTATTTTTGTAAAAAAAGCTATGGCACCCATCCTTGCTCGCTATAAAAAACTCATAATCACCCTCGTTGTACTCTCGGCTATTATTATGACTTTAATATATAGCCAACTTAAAGTCACACCAAAATTACCAGTATACCAGCCAGATATGGTAAGCAAAGAACTTGTGGATAGTACCTTACAGTATGTAAAAAAATACCACAAAATAGCAGACTTTGCGCTAACTAATCAAAATGGGCAACGGATAACCCAAGAGGATTATAAAGATCATATTTATGTAGCAGACTTCTTTTTTACAACCTGCCAGACCATCTGTCCTATCATGACAGATCATATGGTAGAAATTCAAGAAGAGCTGGCCAGCGATACCTTAGTAAAATTATTATCACATTCTGTCATACCCACATATGACACACCAGAGGTACTTAAAAAATATGCATTAGAAAAAGGAGTTGATGATCGTAAGTGGAATCTAGTCACTGGCTCACAAGAAGAAATATTTACGCTTGCGCGAAAAAGCTATCTCGCCGTAAAAGACATTCCAGGCACAGAAGATGATCTGGACATGGTACACACAGAAAATTTTATGCTCATTGACAAAAAGAGCCAAATAAGAGGTTATTATGATGGTACCGATGATGAAGCTATCAAAGACCTCCTGGAAGATATTGAAATCTTGAAACAAGAATATGAGCCACAAAAAGCTTGGTACGAAAAAATCTTTTAACTCAAATACCTTATACTTTAGAAGGTAAGCAACGGCAATACTCACTAGCCCCGATTGTAATGTAAATCCCGCAGCTGGCTGGCGCAGTCGCCGCGAGGAATTGCAATGAAAAGCGGGACAGTTATTGCAAATAAAAACCAACATTTTTGCTCATAATGCTTTAAGAGAGGACTTATCTGTAAAAGACTTTTGCTTTTGCAGCAAATACTTTATTTTTGTTATCTAAATTCAATCTAAATAAACATTGAAGAAAACGGTTGCTCATTTACAGAAAGGACAGCGTGCTATTATTACAGATGTAATGACAGACGAAGTCCCTCTTAAGCTCTTAGAAATGGGATGTCTTCCAGGTAACGAGGTGCGGTTATTACAACTGGCGCCTTTTTCTGATCCTATGTATATTGATGTAAATGGCTGCCATATGGCTATACGCCGGGAGACTGCTTTGCATATATTAATTGAAACCCCCTTTTAGTCTATGGGTAAGCAACTTAATGTCGCTCTTATAGGTAATCCTAATACTGGAAAGACTTCTATCTTTAATCACCTTACAGGTCTTAATCAACAAGTTGGGAATTATCCTGGTATCACGGTAGAAAAAAAGGAAGGGATCTGTAAACTCGAGCGTGGAGTAAAGGCTCACATTCTTGATCTTCCAGGTACTTATAGTCTCAATGCATCCTCACTAGATGAGAATGTGGTTATTGAGCTATTACTTAATAAAAACGACAAGGATTATCCTGATGTTGCCGTTGTAATCTCAGACGTAGAAAATCTCAAACGCAACTTACTTCTATTTACCCAAATCAAAGATTTAGGCATCCCTACTATTCTTGCGATAAATATGGCAGATAGGATGAAGCGCAAAGCTATTTCTCTAGATATAGAGGAAATGGAGAAACGGCTACATACCAAAATTGCATTACTAAGTAGTCGCAAAAACATAGGTATTGATAGGCTAAAAGAACTTATAAGCGACTATAGATCATTAAACACAGAACCTTGTGTCCAGGCCTCTGTAATTGCTCCTGCCTATTTTGATAGATTACGAAAAGCTTTCCCAAAGCAAGATCTCTATAAGCTATGGCTCGTGATTACTCAAGATGTAAATTTTGGAAAGCTAGAGCGTGGGGAGATGAAAACGATTTCTTCTTTTAAAACGGAATCAGAAAGTAACCTCAAAAGATTACAGCAAAAAGAGACAATTATAAGATACAAATTTATCAATGAGGTATTAAGAGATACACAAACCATTGATATTGAAAATGCAAAAGATCTTCGCACTCGATTAGATCGTATTCTAACACATAAGTTTTGGGGGTACGTTATCTTTTTTGCCATCTTACTTTTGATATTTCAAGCAATTTATGATTGGTCTGAGTATCCTATGGATGCTATTGACGGTGCTTTTGCAAATATGAGTGAGTGGGTACAAAACACGCTACCTCCAGGTAAGCTTACAGACCTCCTAGCCGAAGGTATTATTGCAGGTTTGGGTGGTATTGTCATATTTATACCTCAAATTGCTTTCTTATTTCTCTTTATTTCAGTTTTAGAAGAGAGCGGCTATATGAGTCGCGTTGTCTTCTTGATGGATAGAGTTATGCGACGTTTTGGGCTAAGTGGTAAATCTGTGGTACCCTTGATTTCTGGAACGGCCTGTGCAATTCCTGCGATTATGGCTACACGTAATATTGAGAGTTGGAAAGAACGATTAATTACTATACTTGTTACGCCTTTTACCACCTGCTCTGCACGACTACCAGTCTACCTTATTATTATAGCGCTCGTAATACCCGATGAGAAATTCTTATTTTTTAATCTTCAAGCGCTCACATTAATGCTTATGTATCTTATCGGTTTTGGAGCTGCTATAGGCTCTGCCTGGATACTCAATAACATTTTAAAGATAAAAAGCAAGTCATTTTTTGTGGTAGAAATGCCTAATTACAAACTACCCCTACTCAAAAACATAGGGATTAACGTATTAGAAAAAACAAAGTCCTTTGTTGTAGATGCTGGAAAGATCATTCTGGCGATAAGTATAGTTTTATGGGTGCTCGCTTCTTTTGGACCCAATAAGGAGTTCAATAATGCAACGCAAATTGTCACGGCCCAATTAGAAATAGAAGGTGGAGAGTCCGCTTTCGCGAAAGCGGGAGCCACCCCACAAGAAACTACAGAAAATTATCTAGCAGAATTGGATAAACGTGTCGCCAGTCAAAAACTTGAACATAGTTACATAGGCTATATGGGTAAAGCCATTGAGCCTGTTGTCGCACCATTAGGGTATGACTGGAAAATTGGGATTGCTCTTATAACATCATTTGCTGCTCGTGAAGTTTTTGTAGGAACTCTGGCAACCATATATAGCGTAGGAGATGCCGAAGAGGAAACTATAAAGAATAGAATGGCTGGCGAGGTAAATCCTGTTTTGGGCACACCGCGTTTTAATTTTGCCAGTGGTATCTCTTTGTTACTATTTTATGCATTTGCTATGCAATGTATGAGTACTCTGGCCATTGTAAAACGTGAGACCAATAGCTGGAAATGGCCTATGATACAGTTAGGAGCTATGACCGCAATTGCATATGTAGCAGCGCTTATAGCTTTTCAAGTTTTAAAATAACGTCTAAAAAAAATTGATTATGGAACTTTTTCAAAATATAATGGTACTCTTCATTTTCATAATAGCTGTAGGATATATGATTACCAAATTTATTTGGAAACCTTCATTTTTAAAAAAGACTAATGATAAAAATTGCGGTGGTGGTAGTTGCGGTTGTTAGTTTCTACGTACAACCAGTTATACAAATTAATTTGCACTAGCTTCTACTAAAAGATAATAATCCTTGGGTGAAATCTTTGCTGACGTTTCTGGATAAGGTGCTAGACCTCTAATATGTATTGCTAGGCCATCATTTATAAATAGAGGCTCAGACGCTCTCGTATTGATAACGATATCTTCAATTCGCTTAGTTCCGTTATCATAAATTTCAACTCGGACTTTTGCTTCTCCCGCCCATACACAATCTACATTTTTTGGACATCGACTATCTTCAAGTACTTCAAGTAATTTAACTTTTGCGCTTTCAATAGGTGTTTGAACACCCTGATATGCTTTTATATATATTTTTGGGACAATCACCTTAGTACTCTCCTGAGCCTTTGTGACATATAATCCCATTACTAGAAAGATGAACAAAATAGGTTTTCTTAAATTTACTAGTGTCATATCTTTTGCTTTTTTAAAAGACTCCAAAATAAGTGCCAAGTTGCATTTTACCCTCTAAAGAGGAAGAAATCATCCTTCATAGGTTCGATTTTGTCGTCTTTATTGGTAATAATATATTCTAAGGCAAGGTCTGTAAATTCCTTACCTTTTACAGTAAGACTTACGATGTCTTGGTCCAGAGTGATAAGATTGTTTTTAAGCGCAAGGTCAACCACAATCGTAGATCGTACTTTTTGCCAATTAATATGTTCATTAAGGTGCTGTACTCTGCGCTCACTTTCCTCCTCGTGATTATTGAGATGCAATAAAAATGTAAGTAATGATACTTCTGTACGCTGTTGCCGCTGTCTATAAAGAACAGCGATTAACCCTTTTCTAGGGGCAAATAAATATACTAATAGGAAGATGATTCCCAGTACTGTTGTCATAGAACCAGCAATAGATCCATCTAGCACGTGAGCAACCCAATAACCTGCAATTGCAGAAAACACCCCAAATATTATGGATAAAACTAACATCTTTTTGAGATCTGAGGTAAGTAGATAGGCTGTTGCCGCTGGTGCTATCATAAGCGCTACAACAAGAACAGCGCCTACAGCCTCAAAAGCTCCAACTACTGTGATCGATGATACGGTCATAAGCCCATAGTGTAATACCACTGGCGAAAAACCAAGCGCCGCCGAAAGTCCTGTATCAAAAGTGCTAACCTTTAACTCCTTAAAAAAGGCGACTAAAAGACCTATAGTGAGTAAAAGTATTACGCCCATCACCCATAAGGATTTAGGACCAATATCTACACCGCTAAGTAACAAGCGATCAAAAGGAGCAAATGCTAACTCACCTAATAATACTGCATCAATATCAAGGTGAACATCGTTTGCGTTCTTAGCTATCAAAATCACACCGATACTAAATAATGCCGGGAATACGAGACCTATAGCAGTATCCTCTTTAACAAGTCCTGTTTTTTGAATTGCCTCTACAAGAATTACCGTAATTACACCTGTGATTGCAGCGAGTATGATGAGTAAGGGAGAGTTGAGATTTTCTGTAATAAAGAATCCGATTACAATACCTGGTAAAATAGAGTGACTTATAGCATCACTTATAAGAGCCATTTTGCGTAGCACCAAGAAAACGCCAGGTATCGCACAAGCAATTGCCACAACGGCCGCAATTAGTTGTATTTCTAGTTGTGCGTTCATTAGTTTTTATTATAGAGATTTTCTGCGGCATTGTATCCTTTAACTGTCATAGACCACTGCTGTCCTTTTACTCTTACCCATTGCTTCTCTTCTAGAGCTTTGAGCGTAGCTCTTGTATAGCCTTGAAAATTATTTAAGATTAATATCGCGTGTGGATGCGTAATGTCTTCATGAGTTTTTGCAATGTCAAACATAAACTGTAATGTTTTCTGTAGTTCGAGATCACGTCTATTCTGGTATTTCCGTAATTGTTTAAAAAGAAGACCTCTACCAGGGGAGAATATGAAGGAAAACAAAACAAAAACTCCCGCCACAAGTACAATCACTGGACCCGTAGATAGATTATTTTGACTTGCACTTATGGCTGTACCAAATACTCCAGAAAAAGTTCCAAATATCGCTGCGAGCATCACCATAGTACTTAAGTTATTTGTCCACTGTCTTGCTGCAGCTGCTGGCGCAAGTAACATAGCGCTCATTAAAACCACGCCTACTGTCTGAAGCCCTAGAACAATAGCCAAAACGATAAAAAATGTAATTAACACGTCAATAATTTTAGTATTGAAACCAAGTGTCTTTGTATAATCTGCATCAAAGAGAAGAATTTTAAACTCTTTCCAGAAAAGAAGCAATATAATGAGGCATATGCCAGTAACACTCGCCATTAGAATTACATCGCTTTCAACAAGTGTTGCGGCCTGTCCAAACAGATATTTATCCAAACCTGCTTGATTTGCATTGGGTTGCTTTTGTATAAACGTAAGCAGAAGCATTCCAAAACCAAAAAAAAGAGACAGTACTAATCCCAAGGCCGTATCGCTCTTAAGATGTGTTTTTGTAATCATTCCACGTATCCAGAATGTCCCAATTAGTCCACTTACTAAGGCTCCAAATAGTAGAATATTAGAATCCTTTGTCCCTGTAATGAGAAATGCAATCGCAATACCTGGCAGTGCCGCGTGAGAAATGGCATCACCTAGTAAACTTTGCTTTCTCAAAACGGCAAAACTTCCCAACATACCACAAATAGCTCCTAAAATTGCTGTACCCAAAGTGATTGTTCTAAGGGTATAGTCAGAAAAGAGTTGTGAGAAGTAGTCTGTGAGTTCCATTATTGATTTACCGCCACCTTGTAATTAATCCCATACGTCTTTGTAAGATTATCATCATTAAAAATATATTTTACAGGTCCCGTTGCAATTTTTTTTACATTGAGAAAAGTCACCCAGTCAAAATATTCTGGGACCGTTTGTAAATCGTGATGTACAACTACCACTGTTTTTCCTGCTTTGCGGAGTTCTTTTAAAATATTAATAATGGCAATCTCAGTCGTTGCATCTACCCCTTGGAAGGGTTCGTCCATAAAATAAATTGACGCGTTTTGTACTAATGCCCTCGCTAGAAAGACACGCTGCTGCTGGCCTCCTGAGAGTTGGCTTATTTGTCTACTTTTAAATGGTAACATCCCTACCTTTTCTAAGGCTTCTAATGCGGCTTTCTTTTGTTTAGGGCCTGGTCTCTTAATCCAGCCTAGCATTCCGTACGTACCCATCATCACCACATCAAGTGCTGTGGTTGGGAAGTCCCAATCTACACTTCCCTTTTGAGGCACATAGGCTACAAGTTTACGCTGTTTGTGATAAGGCTTTCCATATATAGATACACTTCCCGCAATGGGGTCTATAATACCTAGTATAGATTTAATAAGCGTAGATTTACCAGCCCCATTGGGACCCACTATAGCCATAAGGACACCTTCTGGGACTTCAAGATCTATATCCCAAAGTACTGGCTTATAGTTGTAAGCCACAGTAAGGTCGTCTATTCTAATTGCTATATTGTCATTTTTCATCGCTTAGTTATTTCAAAGCATTTACAATTGTATTTACATTATAGGTAAACATCCCTATGTAGGTACCTTCCTCGGTTCCTGGTGTACCTAATGCATCACTGTATAACGATCCTCCTATAATCACCTCGTGTCCTTTAGACTGTACCGCTGCTTGAAGAGCTTCAATAGTACGACGAGGGACTGAGCTCTCTACAAATATGGCCTTCACTTTATTCTCAATTATAAACTGACTCAAACGCTGTACATCTTGAACACCGGCTTCTGTAGCGGTAGATAATCCTTGTAAGCCTACTACTTGAAAATCGTAGCTCTTCCCAAAATAATTAAAAGCATCGTGAGCCGTTACAAGAATCCGTTTTTCTGGAGTTAATGTTTCTATCACTGCTCTTATATCAGACTCTAATTTGGTAAGCTGCTTGAGATAGCGCTCTAGATTTGCTTGATACTTTGATGCGTTTGATGGATCCTTTCGCGAAAGCGTACTAGAAACTTCAACCGCAAACTGTTTAAAATATGCTACATTAAACCATACGTGAGGATCATAATTAGAAGCAAAATAGTCTGAGCCTATGAGACCACTTTTATCAAGAGCCTCGCCTAATGGAACTTGTGTGACTTGTGTTGCATTCATTTTTTCAAAAACTTCTACAAGTTTCCCTTCTAGATGCAAACCATTGTAAAAGATTACGTCTGCATTAGATAGCTTTGTCACATCGCCAGCGCTAGCTTTATATAAATGTGGATCAACTCCTGCACCCATAAGGCCTTGAAGGTTTACAAGATCACCACCTATATTTTGCACTAGATCTGTAATCATAGAAGTCGTGGCAACCACATTGAGTTTACCATTATCTTCTATTTTTTCATTACAACTTATCACGCTTAACGCGAAAATTAAAATTACTACGTAAAATGTTCTTTTCATTATTTTTTATTTCTATCGATTCTAAAGCTCACTCCAGCGCTTAGCAATAAATCTTGACCATCTGTAATACTTCTTCCAATAGTGGCATCTAGTTGTACCAAAGGTGCAATAGCATAGGTAATCCCTGCATCCCAGAGATGGTTTGCTCTATTATCTTCTGGCAGGTCTCCATAGAGCTCAACATAAAGCCCCAATGCGTCAGTTATCGCATAGCCGTAAGCAATTGTATAGATATAAGAAAGTTCTGGTGAGTCCCCTCCATACTGCCCCCCAATATTATAAGCGAGACCAGATCGCTCACTTAGTGTATGATTGAAAGCAAATCTAAAATCTGCACTTGTAAATTCTGGTTTATAGTCTTCACTAGCCGTAAATGGAAGAAACAAATGACCTATAAGACCTATCTCTGGCATCCATCCTCGCTCTTTACGTATACCTACTTTTGCCCCAAATAGTAGTGGGGAAAAACCAGAAGCGATCTGGGCCTCTTGATTCTGAAATTGGGTTGTATTTTTTTCAATATTCCAACCTATACGGAGCTCTAGATTACTAAAGATCCCATACCGAAGTAAAGTAGTGTTGTAACCAACTGTCTCTTGATCAAAACCAGCATCGTTGTACTGGGTTATAAAGGAACCAGTTTCTACTTGTAAACTATAAACTGGCACCGTGGTGGGTGCCTCTGTAGCGTCTGGTCGATCTGTAACAAG
This sequence comes from uncultured Dokdonia sp., assembly GCA_963922345.1. Taxonomy (GTDB): domain Bacteria; phylum Bacteroidota; class Bacteroidia; order Flavobacteriales; family Flavobacteriaceae; genus Dokdonia. The sequence goes on from CAWUIT010000015.1 coordinate 15,941, forward strand.
ACCTACCGGATCATCTCCTTCTTGTGCAAATGATAAACCACTGCTGAGCAATAGTGCAAAAATGGATAAACTTAGTTTTTTCAAAAGGTGAAATTTTTAAAATTAAATCTGGATATACAGATTGTCGGCTATTTTTTTTGATATAAAAAACTGTTCTTTCTTCACTTGAATGACCATAGAGCCATCAAAAAACTCTCTACCTAAAACTCTAATTGTTGTCCCGATAGCGATATTACGCTTATCTAAAAATTGAAGGAAATCTGTAGAGGTCTCTCTCACTCCAACAAGTTGACCTACATTGCCCTTGTTAAGCTCAGATAACAACTTCTTTTGCGCACTCTTTATATTTCCATTTTTGTCAGGTATGGGGTCCCCATGTGGATCGTAAGATGGATGGTCTAAAAATTTATCTAAACGGTTAATAAGCTCATCAGACTTTACATGTTCTAACTGCTCTGCAATATGATGTACTTCATCCCATTGAAAATGTAACTTTTCTACAAGAAACACCTCCCAAAGCCTGTGTTTTCTAACGATATGTATCGCTTCCTTTTTACCCTCCTTAGATAGTCGTGCCCCTTTGTACTTTCGGTATTCTAAAAGTCCTTTGTCAGATAGTTTTTGCACCATATCTGTAACACTTGAAGCCTTAGTCTTCATAGTCTCTGCGATGGCATTTGTACTCACCTCTTTCCCATACTCCTGTTCAAGATGAAAGATTGTTTTAAGGTAATTTTCTTCGGCTAGACTGTACATAATACGGTAAAGGTAAATACAAATTGTGGAGTAGTAAAAAAATATAATTAGTCTTGGCTAAAAATAAGGGTGTGGTAGAACGAATTTTTAAAAATTCCCGATACTATGGTACTAATTCTTTGACCCGTTCATAAACAAGATCTCCTTCCCAACCTCTATAAATCAGATAGTCTGCGAGTTTTTTACGCTTGCGATACTTGTCTTTTTCTTTGGAGAGTTGCTTATACCGCTTTCGCGAAAGCGTATCAAAAACTTCTAGATATTCCTCATTATCGATTTCTTGTAATGCGAGTTTTAGGTTATATGCAGAGATATTACGCATTTTTAGCTCTCTGGTAATGCGATTTCTTCCCCACGATTTCTGTCTGAATTTTCCTCTCGCAAATGCTTGTGCAAATCGAGTTTCGTTTAAGAAATTATGTTCAAGCAAGTGACCTATTACAATGTCAATAGCCTCTGGAATCATACGCATTTCTAGAAGCTTTGTTGTGACATCTTTATGACATCTTTCTTGGTAGGCACAGTATGCTTCTAGCTTACGCTTTGCCTCTTCTAGAGTATATGTTTTTACTGTAGGATTCACCCTGTAAAGGTAGTCCTTGTCTACACAACGTTTAAGTAAAGGCATAAAAAAACCCTGTTTTCAAGTTGAAAACAGGGTCTATTTAATTTACAATCTTAATCTCCTCACCTGAGGCATCTGTAAAGTTATACTCGAGATACGTATAGGCATCTCTAGGCATTACTTTTACCCACTTTTTATGTTCTAAAAACCATTTAGAACGTATTGAAGGAAAGCCTTTTGTGATATAGGCTGCTACAAAGGGGTGCGCGTGTAGCGTCACTTTCTTTGCGCCAGATTTTAAAATGCGATTGAGTTGTCCTTGAAGCTTCTCAACAATAACTATAGGAGCTTCAATTTCATTAGTACCACCATTAGGATTTTCTTCCCGGGTCTTAATGTTCATCTCTGGTCGCACTCGCTGCCTTGTAATCTGGATAAGTCCAAATTTACTAGGAGGCAAGATTTTATGTTTTGCGCGATCTTCCTTCATCTCTTCTTTAAGATGATTGAAAAGCTTACGGCGGTTTTCTGATTTACCCATATCGATAAAATCGATTACGATAATACCTCCCATATCCCGGAGGCTCAATTGCCGTGCAATTTCTGTAGCGGCGATCATATTTACTTCTAAAGCCGTGTCTTCTTGACTTTTTGCTTTATTAGATCTGTTACCGCTGTTTACATCTACCACGTGAAGGGCTTCTGTATGTTCAATAACGAGATAAGCACCACGACTCATCGATACGGTCTGGCCAAAAGAGGTTTTAATCTGTCTCTCAATACCAAACTTTTCAAAAATGGGAACGGGGCTGTTGTATAATTTTACTATACTCTCTTTGTGAGGAGCAATCTCGCTTAAGTATTCTTTAATTTGATAATATAGCGTCTCATCATCTACCGTGATGCTGGTAAAGCTATCATTAAATATATCCCGCAGGATAGACGACGCTCTATTCATCTCTCCTAGTACTTTGCTAGGGTGATGTGCGCCTTTAATTTTTTTGCTCATAGTGGTCCATTTGTCCACTAGATTTTGCAGGTCCTTATCTAGTTCTGCAACTTTTACACCTTGTGCTACTGTGCGTACAATGACGCCAAACCCTTTAGGTCTAATACTTGTAACAAGCCTTTTAAGACGTGCTTTTTCTTCTTTACTCTCAATCTTCTGTGAGATTGATATGCGGTCAGAAAAGGGAACGAGAACAATATAACGACCTGCAATAGAGAGCTCACTGCTTATGCGAGGCCCTTTGGTCGAGATAGGTTCTTTGGCTATTTGAACAAGTACACTTTGCTTAGACTTTAAGACATCAGAAATTTTTCCATTTTTGTCTATGTCTTTTTCAAAGGTGAAGTTTTGTAAGGAATAGTCTTTTAATTTACCTGTGCTTATACTTTTTATGTATTTCTGAAGCGTAGGGAGTTTAGGACCGAGGTCGTGGTAATGCAAAAATGCATCTTTCTCATAACCTACATTAACAAATGCAGCGTTGAGACCAGAAACGGTCTTTCTCACGTTTGCGATATAAATATCACCTACGTTAAACTTATTATCGTCTTCTTCTTTATGAAGCTCAATAAGTTTTCCATCTTTTAGTAAGGCAAAATCAACTACGGAGGAACTAGATCTTATGATCAATTCTTTATTCACTGTGTAGTAATTTTATCCCAATAGAAATCGGGATGGTTGATAATTTTAATTTATCACAGGTGTGTTGTGTATACTCAATGTATACGTTGTGCAATAAATACCAGTGTAATAATGACGTACCTAAGGTATCAGGTAGTGCTTTTATTACGATGTCAAAGAACGCGATACCACTAAGCTAGTTTGTGGTAAAAGAAAAAGTAGTCTTAGGACTACTTTTTCTTTTTGTGGCGATTTGCTCTGCGTCTTTTCTTACGCTTGTGCGTCGCTACCTTGTGTCTTTTTCTTTTTTTACCGCTTGGCATAAAAATGAGTGTTTAAATTTATGTTTTAGTCTACGCTCACGTTCGTCTTAACGCCTTCTACAAATACTTTTGCTGGCTTGAACGCTGGAATATTATGTGCTGGTATTTTGATAGTTGTATTTTTTGAAATATTTCTACCTGTTTTCTCAGCTCTAGTTTTGATAATAAAGCTACCGAAACCTCTTAAGTACACATTATCTCCTCCTTCTAAAGATGTTTTTACCTCTTCCATAAAAGATTCGATAGTTGCTTGTACGTCATTTTTTTCGATACCTAGTTTCTCAGAAACTTTAGCTACGATATCAGCTTTCGTCATAATGTCAAATATTAGGGGGTTAAATTTTCAAGAGTGCAAATATAGGAATTAAAATTGCAAAGATTCAAACATAATCTTTTAAAAAATAGACACATAACATCTAGCTTTGTAGAAAACACTCTTCTCAATTGTCATTTTCTAACAAACTCATTGCTTGGTATTTAGAACATAAACGGGAAATGCCCTGGCGCAATACTAAGGATCCATACCATATCTGGCTATCAGAAATAATATTACAACAAACGCGCGTTGCTCAAGGATTACCATATTATATAGCCTTTACAGAGAACTACCCCACCGTACACGATCTCGCAAATGCAAGTGAAGAAGACGTGCTTAAATTATGGCAAGGGCTAGGCTATTATTCTAGAGGTCGCAATCTACATGCCTCTGCCAAAATGATTGTAGAACAATATGACGGAGTTTTTCCATCTACTTATGAAACTATAAAGCAACTTAAAGGCGTAGGAGATTATACGGCGAGCGCCATTGCAAGCATAAGTTTTAATGAACCTACAGCTGTTGTAGATGGTAATGTATATCGAGTGCTTGC
>CAWUIT010000016.1:0-18767 GCA_963922345.1 uncultured Dokdonia sp.
TTTAAGCAAATATTCTTTTCCAGCTCTTTTTCTTCGGGCTTAGGTTTGTTCCATACTCTTGGTTATACGCTGTGAGTATTTCCTTTTCATAATGGCTATAAAACTCTGGGTCAAAGTTGGCATCTTTGAGATGTTCTAGCACATAATCTGTAGATCTTTCCTCATTAAGCCAGCGGTCAAAGAGCTCGTGACGCATCCGGATACCAAAATTGTTAATACCTATAAATTTTCGAGTTCCTTCTTCCATCTCGATCGTGATACATTTATCATCATCTTTATGTATCCAGTGAAAGTGGGTATTCCCTTCCTTAGGTTGTGCATACACCCAGCCATAGGTCTGGTATTCAATATCCATAAACTTGGCACTATTAAACCAGTGACCCGGATTATAAGGCGTGGGATTACCAGTAAGTGTTTGTGCTAGGGCCTCGCCCATCATACGCCCTGTGTACCAGACCGCTTCAATAGGACGGCGCCCGTTTATACCCTCGTGTTGCTCTGCACAATCACCTATTGCATAGATATCTGGTATGTTTGTTTCTAGCATCGGGTTTACTTTGACGCCTTTATCCACCTCAATGCCGCTATCTTTTAAAAAATCAATGTTTGGAGTTACCCCAGCCGTTAGACCCACCACATCGCAAGCAAGTTCTTCTCCTGTTTCTTTAATGGTTACGGCTCGCACGCGTCCATTACTATCAGAAAGTATGCTATCTAGATTAGTATCTAGTCGTAGGTCTACGTGATGGCTTTTAATATGTCTATTAATCATAGCGCTCTCTCCCTCTGGTAACACTCCGTTCCAAAAGCTCTTTTCGCGCACTAAAAAAGTAACAGGGATGTCGCGCGTGAGAAGCATTTCTACCATTTCAATGCCTATTAAACCGCCGCCCACTATAACCGCACGTTTACACGTCTTATTATCTGGAGCATTAGCCTCTAGGGTGTCTAGATCTTGTTTTGAGTATAACCCCTGTACCCCCTCAAGGTCTTGACCTGGCCAGCCAAACTTATTAGGTTTTGACCCAACAGCTAGTACTAGCTTGTCATAAGAGAACTTCTCACCGCTCGCAAGGAGCAGTTGTTTATTCTGGTGATCTACCGTTTCTACAAACGCCCTTTTAAGCTCAATGCGGTTCTTCTCCCAAAAGTAATCTTCATAAGGTTTAGTATGTTCATACTTCATATGTCCCATATAAATATACATGAGCGCAGTACGAGAAAAGAAGTAATCCGTTTCGGCAGAGATAATGGTGATTTTCTTATCAGAAGCTTTCCGAATATGGCGCGCCGTAGTGACGCCAGAAATGCCGTTACCTATGATGACTATGTGTTCCATAAAAACGTTTTAATAGGTGGTGATGGTTATACATTCGCTTTCGCGAAAGCGAAAAATATATAAATAGACTCCATAATACATATGTCTGTCGAATGTAAGATACGAACTTAACAACCAGCTTTCTTATTTATTAAAAGTCCAGATACTGTGCGCAGGTATCTCATAGCAACCACATACAACTGCATTGAAAATTAAAAAAAATAGTCTTTTCTTGTAAGTGTCGCTTAAGGTGACCGACCTAAGGCGCAAGAAACCAAACAAATGAAATCTGTAAAACTAATTATCACACTACTCTTTTTAGGGAACGTATACGCTCAGGATACGGCATCTTTTTTTGCTAAGGCAGATCAGTTTTTTAAAGAGCACGTAGAGAATGGTCGTGTAGATTATGCGGCTGTGAAGAACAATCCAGAGACGTTAAATAACTTACTGAACGATGCAGCTACTATGCAAGTAAGTCCTTCTAACGCAAAGGCCTACCAAGCGTTCTGGATTAATGCTTATAATCTTTCTGTAATTAAAGGTATAATTAACAAGTACCCTGTAAAATCACCTCTTAAGATCAATGGTTTTTTTGATAAAACCACATATACATTGGGAGGTACTGATATCACTCTTAATGATATTGAAAATAAAAAATTACGCGCTGCTTTTCCCAGGGAGCCTCGCTTTCACTTTGCGCTGGTGTGTGCTGGTTTGGGCTGTCCACCCATTATCGACGAAGCATATGTGCCAGAAAATCTTGATAGCCAGTTACAACGTCAGACAGTAAAAGCTCTCAACGATCCTAATTTTATAAGAGTAAAGGAAAATAAAGTGGTCGTCTCTCAAATATTTGAATGGTATAAAGAAGACTTTGTGCTAGAAGGTGATGAAATAGACTTCCTTAATCGCTATAGAAAAAGTCCTATAGATACTCATTTAAAATTGTCATATTATCCCTATGACTGGACACTTAATGACGTCAAGTAGTCTAGCGCACTATATAGATCAAAATACAATGATGAGGTAACTAATGATCATCATACTCCTTTAACCATTTTTACTTTTTTTTTATTCAAAAATGAGAAAATAGGTATAGGGAGCACTACTTAATTCCAACCAAAAAAATTTAAAAATGAAAAATGTTTTGCTGGGCGTGTTATGCCTATTTGTAACGTCAATTTATGCACAAGATTCTGACACTATTTCAAGTCAAGGGTCGGTTATTCAAACATTAACACCTTCTAAGCTTATTGGGAAAGGTCAGTTTGATATCAAATGGTTCAATAATCTGTACACGCAAACGGAGAGCACCTTTACCAGCGGTACTGAGCCTAGAGAGACCTTTTTTACATCGACGTTAGAAGCATTTACTGGTGTGTCAGATACTAGACGTTTTAACGTAGGAGTCATTCTGGAGCTGCGCTCTAATGTAACAGGCGATCGCAATGCCCTAGATGTTTTTAGTTTTGACGGGGAGCGTGGTACGGCCCGCAGTGGTCTCACGTCTATCGCACCTGCGGTTAAGTTTGTGCCTTTTCCTACGATTACAAATTTTTCTATCCAGAGTTCGCTATCAATTCCGTTGATAGATCAAGAGACAGCGCAAGGTGTTTTTTTAGATCAAAATGGTTTTACGTGGCAAAACAGATTTTTCTACGATTACACATTCGCAGGAGGGGATTGGCAGGTTTTTGCAGAGCTTAACACTGAATATAATTTTGGCAAAGAGGCAGTGATTGATGCAAACTTTGACACGGTAGAAGGTAGCTTTGCAAATAACAGCCTAAATCTTACGCCCGGATTATTTTTAAGCTATTTTCCCAGCTCAAAATTTACAATACTAGGCCTCATACAGCACTCACAACGCATTGATCTAGGCAATAATTTTGAACAAGATTTTACAGCCGTAGGTGGTGGTGCTAAGTATCAACTTACAGATGAGCTCAATATAGAAACACTGTACACAAATTTTATACGTGGGAATAATACAGGATTAGGAAAGACTTTTAATTTAGGTCTTAGAATTGTCTTTTAGCAATTTAATACCTTATACTGCTCTCTGTTATACTATAAATAGTTGTTGTGCTAATTGTTTTATTTCCCATAAGGGAAGATACCACCGTGCATTTGAAAATGAGAAAATCTAAGTAAGAGCATCACAATCATTATATTGATATAGTATCTTTAGGACAAAAATAACGCGTGAGACAACTCTTGAAACTTCTTATTGTAGCAACGATCTTTTACTCCTGTAGTGCCCAGCTCCCACCTGAGGAAAAAATCAACGGGATAAGTTTTGTAGCCAATCGTAATCCTGTAGATAGTACACACGTAAAGCCACTCTTGGAGGTTAATGCTAACTATGCGGCAGTAATGCCCTTTGGTTTTGTGCCAGACGTAGACAAGCCACAGATTATCTATAATACAGATAGACAGTGGTATGGTGAGACTAAGGAGGGTGGACGCAATTACATCACACAACTGCACAAGCAGGGCATTAAGGTGATGCTCAAACCTCAGATATGGATCCGCCGTGGGGAGTTTACGGGTTACCTAAAAATGGAAACAGAGCAAGAGTGGCTTGCTCTAGAAGCATCATACCGTGATTTTATATTAGAATATGCCTCGCTGGCTGCACAAGAAGATGTAGCTATATTTTGTATTGGGACAGAGCTAGAGCAATTTGTAAAAAATAGACCTCAGTTTTGGGAACAGCTTATAGTCGCTATCAAGGAGATTTATAAGGGGCAACTTACTTACGCTGCAAATTGGGACGAATATAAGCGCACACCTTTCTGGAAGGATTTAGACTTTATAGGCATAGACGCTTATTTTCCGGTATGTGAGGATCAAACACCTACTGTGGACTGTGCTATTGAGGGATGGCAAAAATGGAAAGAGGAGATGAGCGCTTTCGCGAAAGCGCAAGAAAGAAAGATAGTTTTTACAGAATACGGGTATCGCTCTGTAGATTATACAGGCAAGGAGCCCTGGAAGGCAGACCGATCAATGACGGAGGTTAACCTCATAGGTCAAGTGAATACGACCCAAGCACTGTACGAGTCTATCTGGAATGAAGAATGGATGGCTGGTGGTTTTTTATGGAAATGGTTTATCAATCACGAGCAGTCTGGTGGCGTAGAAAATAACCAGTTTACCCCTCAAAATAAACCTGTAGAAGAAACTATCAAATTTTACTATGGCCAAAAATAATATAGCAAGATTATGCAATGATTGCTATACCGCTACGACCCATATGGAGTACTTGACGTTTTCTATATGAAAAACCTATTGCTCATAGGCAGCCTTCTACTCTCTCATTTTGTAATTGCGCAGCAACAGACCATCTCTGAGATTACCTTTGAAGGGTTACATCGAGTGGATGAATCACTTTTGAGGCGCTTGCTTAAATCTAAGGAACTCCAGCCCTACGATTCTCTTAAGGTCGCAACAGATGTAGCTCGACTCAACAGATTGCCTGCTATTGCAAATGCATCTGTCTCAAAAAAGCATACAGCAGATTCCTCCTATCAACTCAGGTATCGCATTGTAGAAAATTTTACAATTATACCTGGGTTACGTATATCTGAGGCAAACGATGGGAGCTTTGCCTTTAGAGTAAGTGTCTTTGAATTTAATTTTTTGGGACAAAGTCAGATTATAGGCGGGTTTTACCAGCGCGATGTTTTTAACTCATACGGTGGCTATTGGGAAGCACCATTTCTCATTACAAATAAGATGGGTCTTGGGGTAAATTTTATTAAAGAGGTGACTTTTGAGCCTATTTACTTTACTACTAGTACCGTAAATTATCAAAAGAAGCAGGCAAGTGCCGCAGTTTATGGTCTTTATGAATTTGATTTTCATAACAAGGCAGAGTTGGGTGTCACGTTATCTAAAGAAGAATATACGTTTGATGATACTAGTGTAGATAGCACATTACCTAACAATCTAAATGCCGATAAAATCATCCTGCGTGCAGAATATGACTATAATTTTCTAGACATTGAATATCAATATGTTACTGGTTTTCAAAACATAGTAGATCTAAGACTTGTTACCGGTGGGGCAGGATTATTAAATGATACCTTCATAGGTAAAAATACAGCAGCATATTACAAGAGAGTAGGAGCTAGAGGGAATTGGGCAAGTAGGTTACAGATAGGTATTGCTTCTTTTAATCAATCTGAGTTTGCACCTTTTACTATTGATAACCAGTTTAATTTAAGAGGAGCAGGTAACGATATTGATCGAGGGACGGGCTTTATTTTTTTAAATACAGAATATCGCCATACACTACTCGAAAAAGATTGGTTTGTTATTCAAGGAAATGCTTTTGTAGATGCTGGAAATTTACGCCAGCCTCGGGGAGATTTTAATGAACTAGTGAGCATACCAAATACGGAGGTATATTCTGGTCTAGGAGTACGCTTCATACACAAACGCATTTTTAATGCTGTCGTGAGACTAGATTACGGGTTTGGAATAGGAAGATCTACTAATCGTGGTTTAGTATTTGGAATAGGTCAATATTTTTAAGGTGAAGCGATTAATATACTTTTTACTCTTAATAAATACGACATTATGGGCGCAGCAAGCTACTGTTGTAGATCTTAAAGTTCAAGGGGCAGTACATCTTAAACCTTCATTTGTTAAACTAATAAGCGAGCTTCGATCTGGTAGAACTCTCGACTCGAGTGTTATTGAGCAGGATATCTTCAGACTCAAAAGACTGCCTGCCGTTGCTCACGCCTACTACCAAGTATTCGTAGCTCAAGATAGTTCTTATAACGTTGTTTATTACATAGAAGAAAATGTAACTATCAATCCGCAAGTCAATATTTATACGACTAATGACGATGAGTTTGCGTACCGTCTAGGCCTGTATTAGTTTAATGCTTTGGGACGCAATATTACCTTTGGCGGATTTTATCAAAAGGATATTTTTGATTCCTATGGTATCAATCTAAGAGCACCTTTTCTATTTGACAATCATTTGGGTATTGCCGTAAACTTTCAGGATCTGACCACTCAAGAGCCTGTTTTTTTAGAAAACGGTGTGGCAGACTATCGATACAATAATACCTCGATTGAACTACTAGGCTTGTATGCTTTTAATTTTAAACATAGGGTAGAGGCGGGAGTTACTGTATTTAATGAAGATTATCAATATCTACGAGGAGCAACTAGTGAGGAGGTACCTCGAGATTTTAATGTAGATAAGCGCTTATTTAAAGCGATCTATGAGTATAACACACTCGATTACTACTATCAATATGTATCTGGTTTTAAAAGCACTTTTAATTTTCAATACGTTTTTGCGGGAGATGCAACGCTTCCCGATTTTATCATAGGATGGAATGATTTTCAATATTTTGTACGCTTTCGCGAAAGCGGAAACTTTGCTACCCGTCTCCGTATAGGACTAGCGACAAATGCAGATTCTCCATTTGCACCATTTTCTGTAGATAATAATTTGAATATAAGAGGTGTAGGTAATACTATCGATCGAGGTACTGGGGCGATTGTTCTAAATACAGAATACCGACATACATTTATAGAGAAAAACTGGTTTGCAATACAAGCTAATGCATTTATAGATGCAGGCTCGTGGCGCAATCCAGGTGGAGATTTAGGAGATTTTGGTGATGATCAAAATCTCCGTGTATATCCAGGATTAGGTGTACGCTTTATCCATAAAAAAATTTTTAATGTCACTTTGAGAATAGACTATGGCTATGGGATAACGCCAGACGCAACGAGTGGCTTTGTCTTTGGGATAGGTCAATACTTTTAATTACCTATTTTCCTTCATTGCTTCTTGATACTCCTTTGCAAGGCTTTCTTTTTCTGACTCTGAAAATACTTTTCCTGCCAGTTGAAAGAACGTATGCTCTTCATCCTCAAGATGATGCTCTACCTTCTCACAAAGCTGCTTTGCATAGGTAAGCCACGCAGAAGATGTCATTTCTGTATTATCAATTTTTTCAATTAACTCATCCATCTCGTGATGCTCTGCAATGCCGTGTCTCGCGTGTTCCTGCATCATATCGTTGTGAATTAATGGTGAGTAGAAGTGTCGCTCTTCTGCATCTGCGTGTATTTGCAGTTCTTTTTTTAGGTCTTCCCACATTTGCTTGCGACCTTTTGATTCTCCTGTAGTACTGGTGACTAGACGACACAGTTCACGTTGTTTATCGTGATCTTTTCTGATTGCTTCAAAAATATTCATAACGATTGATTTTAGTTAAGGATTAAAATTACAATAGAAGATAGGCTCGAAATCTTAGTGTTTTCATAAAAAATGAAAATGGACTCTTATCATTTTGGGATTTCTTAACATAAAAAATCATAAAATATAAGGCATAAAAATCCTCCTGCGTTAAATGACTCTCAATTAATAAGGGCTTAACATGATTTGATCACATACCTATCTAAATTTGTATCATAACTCTAACCAAAATCAAAACACATGTCATTACTAATTATCATTTTAAACATTTTATTACCTCCATTAGGAGTTGCATTGGGAAAGGGTGCTGGAAAGGACTTAATTATAAATGTGATATTAACATTATTAGGATGGCTCCCAGGAGTAATACACGCATTTTACGTTAATAGTAAGTAATCAAATTAATTAAAATTCACTAATACATTAAAACAACCAATTATGAGAAATTATATTTTAAGTATCGCAGCAGCAACAGCTTTATTAAGTTGTGACATTGATAAGACACAGAGTACTGAGCTTCCAGAAGTAGACGTAGATGTGGAAACAGAAGCAGGTCAACTACCAGAATTTGACGTAGACTGGGCAGACGTAAATGTAGGAACTAGAACAAAAATGGTAGAAGTACCTAAAGTTGTAGTTGTTATGGAAGAAGAGGAGATTGAAGTTCCTTACTTAGACGTAGATATGCCAGACGATTATGAAGATGGAGAGAAAATGGAGCGATCTCTAATGATTGCAGCAGAAGTACAAGGAAAAGCCCACGATATCGAAATACAAGAAATCAGAGCATCACAGAGTAAATTATATGTAATTGCCACTCTTGAAGAAATGGACGAAGATTTAGGAGACAAAACAATGAGAGTTCAAGATCAAATTGAAATCAATGCACCAGACTTAGATGTACACTACATTATTGTAGGTAAGAAACCAGCTAGAACATTTAATAATCAATATATGTATGTAAATACTATGAATGATTTAAATGACAAAGTATCTAATGCTAAAGTAATTTACAATAGATAGTCTTCACCCCTAAATCTAAAAGAGCCAGTACAAAAAATGTACTGGCTTTTTTATGGGGTAAGATTAATATTAGGCGGGTTGTGATAGACTATTAAGTTCGTTTTTCTTGCTAGATAAGTTGCGAAGAATTGTTTGCTTAAACATTGATATATCATAAGGTTTTACAATAATGTCTGTAAGACCAGCGTCATAAATTTTATAGCGCATTTCTTTAACCTCTACGGCTGTTAGAGCTATAATGGGGAGCTGCTCATTAAACAATCTTATTTCCTGCGTTGCTTCAAGTCCATCTTTAACTGGCATATGTATATCCATAAGAATTAGATCTAATTCTAATTTCTTTGCCAGATCAATACCCTCTTGGCCGTTATTTGCAACGCTGCAGTTTACCCCAAATTTTTGCAAGATTTTTGTAGTAACAATTTGGTTAATCCGGTTATCATCTACAATTAAGATATGTTTACCTTCAAGCGCGTCATCATTAATCTGGGGAGTGTTAATGGCTACTTCCTCATCTTGAGAGAGTTCAAAATCTAAAGTGAAATAGAAGACAGACCCTTCACCTTCTGTGCTTTCCAGTTGTAATGTGGCATTAGATAGTGCTAATAATCTCTTGACTATAGGAAGACCTAGCCCAGTACCTTGGTAACTAAGTTGATTTTGATTTGAACTCACTTGTGCAAACTCATTAAAGATGCTTTGTTGGTTTTCTTCGGGAATCCCAATTCCGGTGTCACTTATAATGAATTTAATTTTTGCCTGCTCCTCAGTTATTTCGGTTGCTTTAAGAGTGATGGAGATATCCCCATTTTCAGTAAACTTACAAGCATTTCCCACCAGATTCATAAGTACTTGCGAGAGTCTTGTGGCATTGCCGTAAATAGTACGAGGGATGCGCTCGTCTATATGTACGTGTATACTATTATTATTTTGCAATTTCATATACTCAAAGGAGGAAACTATATTTGACAAAAACTCTCTAAGGTTAAAATTCTCACTACTATCTTCTGGTTTTTTAGAATCAATTTTATTGATCTGTAATACATCATTGATAAGCGCTAGCAAATAATCTGCCGAAAATTTGAGAGATTTTAAGTCTTGTTTGTGAGAGGCGAGCTTGGGATCATCCATTAGAATTGTACTCAGTCCAATAACCCCATAAAGTGGTGTTCTAAGCTCGTGACTCACCGTCGAGAAAAAAGCTGTTTTTGCTTTTGATAATTCCTCCGATTTATTTTTTGCTATAAGATATTCTTGATTTTTAATTTTCAAGTTTTTGACATAGTCTTTACGTATTCCGTAATGTCTGTAAAAAACGAACAATAAAAGAATTGCTCCCGCTATAATGAGAATTAAAAATTTGTTCCAGTTGCTTTGACTTTTTACAATCTCCGCTTGGAGCTGATTTTTTAATTGTGTTTTTTCTATATTCTCTTTATACTCATTGACCTGAAAGCTTGCCGCTATTTTTTGAGATTCTTCTGTTTGAAGTTTTTTTAAATTTTCAGCATTAAGATCTTGGTACAGTATAGCGTTGTCATAGGCTTCTTTATATTTTTGTTGAGCGTATAAACTTTTACTGTAAAGTAAATATCCGTCAGCAAGTTCTACTTTGAGATGACTTAAACGAGAATCTTGTAATAACTCTGACAGGTAATAGTCTGCTTTTTCATAATCCTCATTTTCAAGATAATATTTCGCCCATAAGTTCTGTATAGAAGCTCTAATGGTTGGATTTACTTGATATTTAATTTTATCTACTTCTTGAAGGTAAAAGAGGGTTTCCTCAAAACGGTTTGCCTCTTGTAGATTTACAATTGTATTGTGATAGGCACTACCTAAATTAATAGTATCCTTAAGCTCTTTAAAAATTTCGATAGATTTATTATGGTATTCAAGTGCTTTAGAAAGAGAAGAGTTTTGCCTGCCATAGAGATTAGCTAGGTCCATAAAGCTTTGCCCTAGTGCTTTCTTATCATTAGAAATAATGGCAAACTTTTGAGACTTCTCAAAATTTTCTCTAGCCAATGTAATATCATCTAAAATGAGATAATCATAACCTAGAAAGCGATAGCCCTTTTGCAAAGAAGAGGTGTCATTTATGACTTTAGCTTGTTCTACAATTTTTACATTGAGCTCTAGGGACTTACCATAATTACCCGACTCATACGCCACATTTGAGGAGTCAATTAATTTCTGTAAATAATCGGGGGTTTCTCCGGATGTGTTCTGCGCTTGTGATATAAATAGGGAAAAAGTTGTGCAAAATAATAAAATCGGTAATCGTAACATTATTAAAATTTAAGGGTTTGGCAATTTACTAAAAATTGATATTTTAATGTATTTTGTCGGTTTAATTAACTTTAAGTTATAGAATATTCTTACAAATATTATTAAGGCTTACGCTTTCGCGAAAGCGTATATTTCATAATTACCCATTGCCCACTATTATAAGAGAAAACAGCAAACCATCTCCAGCATTTTTTCGTAAGTTCACGCACTATCTAATTAATCTTCGACATTGCTTTTAATGCGATATATCCTAACGTTACACTTACTTTTATTTTCAATTATTCTTGTCGCTCAAGAAGAAAAAGTAAGACCTTTTGACATTGAATCAGACCTTTTTTACGGGACTATTTTAGAACACAATCCAGATATCTCTCACCTGATAACAGAGCATCCTACAGGAATAATGCTCGCTTATAATAGAAAGACGTATGGCTTTGAGGAGTGGGAGCGACGTTACAATTATCCCGATGTAGGATATACCTTCATATATCAAGATATGAAGAATCTGTACTTAGGAGAATTGTATAGCGGGTATGCGCATTACAACTTTTACTACTGGAAAAGACGATTACAATTTAGAATAGGTCAGGGAATCGCCGTAGCGACAAAACCCTATGATAGAGAAACTAATTTTATCAATAATGCCTACGGTACGCGCATTCTCAGTAGTACGATGCTTAAATTTAGTTATAAACAGCCTAATATCTGGAAAGGTTTTGGCGCACACGCAGGAATCTCCATTATTCACTACAGTAACGCAAACTTACGAGCACCAAATAACAGCACAAATACGTGGGCGTTTACAGCGGGAATCAATTACTTTCCTAAAGCTAAGGAAATGCCTGATTTTATACCTCTAGGAGAGAAAACGAAGTACACAGAGCCTATACATTATAATTTAGTTTTGAGAAGTGGTGCAAATCAAAGTGATATTAATAATTCACCTCGATACGGGTTTGTAACTCTTACCGCATTTGCAGATAAGCGCATTAATCACAAATCTAGTTTTACGGCAGGAGTCGATGCTTTTTTTGCAAATTTCTTAAAGGAGTTGATACGTTATGAAGCAGCAGCATTTCCAGAGGGTGATGTGACTGGAGATGAAGATTATAAACGTTTTGGGATTTTTATAGGTCACGAACTTCATTTTAACGAGTTATCCTTTGTGTCTCAATTGGGTTGCTACGTTTATTATCCTTACGACTTTGAGGGGCGCTTTTATAATAGGTTAGGTTTGAAGAGAACCTTTGGAGAACATCTCTCTGGTAGTATGGTTGTAAAGGCCCACGGAGCAAAAGCAGAGGCTGTAGAATTTGGAATAGGATATCGTTTTTAATATGAATAAGAAGATTTACATTGCGATTATAGGTTTCATAACGTTGTTATCGTGTGATACTGAGGATACCTTAACCTGTCTTAAAACGAGTGGTGATATTATTACTAGAGAATACGATCTAGCAACATTTGATAGTATTATTGTTTTTGAACGCTTACAACTTATAGTTAAGGAAGGGCCTATAACAACGATTACATTAGAAACTGGTGAAAATCTCTTAGAAGACTTTGAAGTATCTGTAGTAGATAATACATTACAGGTGAGAAATAATGGTGCGTGTAACCTCGTTAGAGATTATGATGTTTCTAAGGTTTACGTCACGCACCCAAATTTAAAGCAAATACGTAATAGTAGTGGTTTAACCGTAAAAGGGGATGGGGTAATAAGTTGGCCAGATTTGAGACTTATATCTGATGACCTTATTGAAGAAGACTTCTATCACAAAGACGGCGATTTTGAACTTACACTAGCCTCAACTAATGTTTTGATACAATGTAACGGGCTATCTAATTATTTTCTATCAGGGAGCGTTACAAACCTTGACATACGCCTTTTAGAAGGAGATAGTAGGTTGCCTCTAGACGATCTTGAAGTGCAACACGTAACAATATTTCACCGTGGTACAAACGATGTTTTTCTCTCTCCACAACAATCTATCACTGGGGAGTTACGCAGCACAGGAAATTTAGTTTTAAATAATGTGCCTCCTGTTTTTGAGGTAGAGACTTTCTTTACTGGAGAGGTTATTATAGACTAAATAAAAAACCTCTGTACGATAAGGCACAGAGGTTTTTTAAATTAATTTTATCTCGTTTAAATAGTTTCTACTATTTTGTCTAGATCTATCCGTGATTTCGGTTTTTTGCTTGGCTGATTGCTATCATCCTCATCACGATATCCTATGGCAACGGCTGCAAGTGTATGATAATTATCTTGTCCCAAAATTTTATCATACTTTTCTGGCTCAAGACCTTCCATCGGTGTTGAGTCTATCTTCATCTCTGCACAGGCACTCAAGAATATACCTAGTGATAAATAGACTTGCTTGTCTATCCATCTTTTGATCTCTTGATCACTCATAGATTTTATTTTGTTCTTAAAATAATCTACAGCTCCCTCAGGAAGCTCTCTGTGAATTTGTTCCTCAAAATAATCAAGATCATCTATACGACTGAATATGACGAGCGTGTCACAATCAAGGACTTTT
This sequence comes from uncultured Dokdonia sp., assembly GCA_963922345.1. Lineage (GTDB taxonomy): Bacteria > Bacteroidota > Bacteroidia > Flavobacteriales > Flavobacteriaceae > Dokdonia. The sequence continues at coordinate 13,415 of CAWUIT010000016.1, forward strand.
TGAGTATTGATCCAAGATACCTCAGAGAGTTTGCCTTTTGTTTCAACATCAGATACAAAAGTGAACTTCCAGGGCTGGCTATTAATAGAAGAGGGTGTCAATCGTAAAATCTCTTTGAGCTCTTGGATTTTAGAAGCGTCTATTCTCTTGGATGGGTTATATTTTTTGGTAGTATATCGTGTTTGCATGGATTGTAAAAAACTCATAAATCTATATTTAAAAGGTGATATGTAAAATTAATGATCCTCGAGAAGCCTTAAGGAGAATAAGGGAGGGTGATCGTGCAATTTAACAAAGAGTTATAGGTAAACGTCTTTTTATGATTACCTATTAGATTTTACTTAACACTATGACCTTATTGAGCCGTAGAAGAGAGGATTTAAGAAATTTTCTTTAGGTAGTATTGATGTAAATCTTCCGCACTTGCCCCTAGCCATTTACGCACGTAGATGCTCCAGAAATAATATTGTAATCTCCATACGCCATTATCTTCATAGCGCCTTGATGAAGTAGTAAGCCATTCTTGTATCACAACAAACTTGCGCTTAGCATACAGTTTATTTATCAAGTCATTATCTTCATAAATAATGTAACGCTCATCAAAAGTTCCTAATTCTTGAAAAAGTTCTTTTGTGATAAACTGGCTTTGATCTCCGCCACGACAAGCTCTCCACCTAAATTGCGTGAGCCAACCTGCAAGTTGCAACCACCGGTGATTTGAGTCAAATCGCATCTTAAAGCACCCTGCTGGATTATTTGCTTGTACTTGATCTATAATGAGCTTATCATAATTCTGGGGTGGATAAGAGTCTGCATGTAAAAAGTAAAGTATGGATCCCGAGGCAATAGCAGCACCAGTATTCATTTGAGTGGCACGGCCCTTCTTTGAAGATAAAGGAATGAGATAGTTGTAATCTTGCTTTCGCGAAAGCGTAGTTACCTTCTCCAGAGTGCCATCGCAGCTACCACCATCTACAACAATAATCTGTGAGATATTTGCCATAGAAAAAGCCTTCTCTTTCAAATGTTTGAGTAAATCAACAATCGTTTCAGATTCATTGAGTACTGGTATAACAATGGAAAGAGTAGGCTTCATTAATAATTTTAGAGTCTCACAAACTTACGTAAAATAAGAAACTAAGGTTTCAAAATTATTGATCGTTGAGATTCCAATTGTAATCTAAAAAACGAACGCTGGCAGAAAGGTTAACTTTTGTAGTTGCGTATTTGTTAATATATGGAATGAGGCTGTCATTGCCATTGATGTAAAAGTCTTTTGTGTAAAACTTGAAAATAGAAGAAAGCGCTACACTATCTGCGCTCAATTCATTTTTAGGACCATTTATAAATGAAGTAGTCGCTCTGTCTAATTGTTCATTGATTTTACTCGCGGTATATGCTTCTCTCAAAAGCGGTGGGCACGATATAGATGCACAATTGATTGCAAAGTGTATACGAGGCTCGTTCATCTTACGTAAGATGCCATTTTCAATACCTCCCAGTGATAACATCTTATCACCTACTTTTGCGCGACCTTTTGTCCAAGGTCCATCGATGTCTTTGATGCTTTTTACATTTGGATTGTCAAGTATTAAATCTATAGTCACGGCATTATAAAGATTAATATAGTATGCAAGTAATTCTTGTACACTCCAATCATCATTAGGATCAAGCGTAGCGAGTTGGTTGAGGTACTCTGTTAATTGCGCACGATCCGTTGCAAAGCCTTTATAATCCACAAGACCTTTTTCATTCACATATTTTTTTAATAAAGCGTCAAATTGTGAGTGATCTACATTTACCACAGAGTTTGCTGTGGTAGAAGTAAGTGTACCACTAACTTCCTTTGTAGGTTGTCCTTGACTTGTTATACCTGCTGCAGCTAGCGTAGAGCAGCTTTGTAGCGTTGTAATTACGAGGGCAAATGCAATTAAGAATAATGTGTTTTTCATAATACGTTTTTTACAAATCTAAGATAGTAGGCTCTAGGGAGTCTACAATATCACTTAACAACAAATTAGAGTAGTTTTAATAAATCTGTTGAGCACTCTTAAAATAATTCAATTTTTTTGTGACTTTATTGCTATTGCATACACTTACTTATCAAAACAGCCTCATTGAACGCTAAAGAAAGAAAATTTACTAGACTCGTTAAAGATCACGAAGGGATCATTTATAAGATTTCCAGAGCCTATTGCGATCGTTATGATGATCAGAAGGACTTGTATCAAGATATTGTCTATCAATTATGGAAAGGTTTTGACGGTTTCCGAGGAGAGGCAAAAGCAAGCACTTGGATGTACCGTATTGCACTTAATACAGCTTACAGTTTTTTACGTAAAGAGAAACGTAAAGGTCAAAAAGTCCTAGTAGATCATATTCAAATAGTCTATGAGCCACATGATCCTATTCTCGAAGAGCGCATTAAAGAAATGTACCAGCAGATAAGAGCACTAGGCGATATCGAAAAGGGAATTATGCTTTTGCTATTAGAAGGTAAAAAGTACGATGAAATTGCCGAGGTAACCGGATTTACAAGAACGGCTATAAGTACCCGCATCTCCAGAATAAAAGAAAAATTAAAAAAACAACTTGTAAAAAACTAAAGCTATGGAACTAGAAGAAATGCAAAAGGCCTGGTCCCAAATGAGCACAGCGCTTGAAAATCAAAAACAATTAACAGACGAACTTATTATGAAAATGGCACAGAAAGAATACACATCAAAAATTAATAAAGTACTTAGAGCAGAGAGCGTAGGAGCTTTAATATGTTTTGCTACCATTGCATATGTAATTATTAACTACACAAAATTTCAAACCTGGCAATCACAAGTTTGTGCAATCATTCTTGTACTTACGTTACTTACAATGTCTATAGGATCACTTTTTTTATTGAAAAAAATGAAACAAATAGATTTACAAAAAGATACCCTAAGTGATACAGTAGTAAAATATTCGAGGTATAAAAAGTTGACAATACAATTTCAAAAAGCAAGCATCCTCGTTGGATTTTTTGTGCTCTTTGCAGCATCTGCAGTTTTCTCGGTGCTCTTTAATGGGAAGGATATGTTCCTCGATATAGAACTGTCAAAGATGATAGTCCCTATGATTATAGGAGTTTTAATTTTTGGATTTATCGCTTACTTGGGAGGTAAATTTTACGGAAAATCTCTTAAAGAAGCTCAAACTGTACTTGAAGACCTAGATGCTTAAATGACTATATCGCTTCATTGGTGTTACTCTTGCGAGTATTTAATGTGCAAAAAGAAATCTAGCATTTCTCGATTGAGAATTGTATAAGCTTAAATGATTAACGCTTTCGCGAAAGCGTATAAAACATCTTAAAACTATTTCTTCTCAGATAATGGGTAGGTTACTTGTCCCATAAAATCTTTTGGGAACGTTTCATCACCGTCAAAACCCAACTCAATATCCCTACCATTATAAGGAACGTGACTTGTCCCGAAGAGGTAATCCCAGAGACTTAAAGTAAGTCCAAAGTTGACACCATATTTATGATCTTCTGGTAGCTCTTTGCTATGATGCCAGATGTGCATTTTTGGGTTGTTTAAAATAAATTTAAGAGGGCCGTAGTCCCAGCCTATGTTTGCGTGATTGAGGTGACCCACGGTAAGTGCTGTAAAATGGATGATAGCTACATATTGCAGGTCAAAACCCCCTACAATCGCGATGGGGATATACAAAAGTGATTTATAAACGATAGGCTCCACCCAATGATAGCGCATTTGTGCTGCAAAGGCCATCTCCTTTGTAGAGTGATGTACTTTATGGAAATTCCATAAAAAAGGAACACGATGTAATAGACGGTGCGTGTTCCACTGTACAAAGTCTGATACTATAAAAAAGATCAGTAACCCTACACCAAAGGGGAGCGCATCTACATCAAAAAGTTGCAAGTCTGCTAGTTCTAATCCTACCATACTTAACACATCATCAAAAAATAAGGCAGCTGTGTTTGATAACGCTATAAAAACGATGAGATTTAACAGAAAAAAATTAAAGAACATATAAAATGTGTCCATCCAGAAATCTTTTCTAAAAATTTTCTGGCTCTTCCTCCACGGGAACATAATCTCTAAGCCCCAAATTACCAGAGATACAATTATTAACCCCCAGAAATAATTATCCCAGTTGTTTTCAAAGAAAATCTCGCGTTTGAAATAACTCCAATAATCGGCATACGATTGTAAAAAGGTATCTAAGTATTTTTTCATAGCAGTCACAAAGTTACTAAAAGCAACATGTATAATCATAGTCGTAGTTGCTGTACTAAACTTTCAAACGCTTGTAGCTAGATAAATAGATGACGGATTATTTTTTCTAACCATCATCAATTGTATCTAGCTACTTGGAGTTTTTATGCTTTCGCGAAAGCGTAAAAATTTTAAAGCGATTTTATTAACTCTGTAAAAAGTGTAATCATATCAGGTTCTGCCTTGCCTGCCATTTCTATAATTTCTGGAATATTTACTGGCTTGAGGTTATCAGGGTCACACTCATCTGTAAGAACAGAAACTGCAGTTACAGGGAGATTGAGATGATTTGCTACGATAATTTCTGGCACTGTACTCATCCCCACAGCATCTGCTCCTATAATTTTGAGGTAGCGATACTCTGCACGAGTTTCTAGCTGTGGCCCTACCACAGAGGCATAGACACCTTCGTGTAGGTTTATGTTATTTGCTTTTGCAATCTCACGCAGTTTCTGATTCATTGTGCTATCGTAAGGGGCACTCATATCTACAAAGCGCTCTCCCATTTGCTCTACGCCTTTAAATGCAAGAGGGGAGCCTCCTTGAAGATTTATGTGATCTTCAATAAGCATTAATTCTCCTTTTTTAAAGTTGAGGTTAATGGCACCAGATGCATTTGAAACTAAGAGTTTAGTAATTCCTAGGGCATGCATCACACGTACAGGATATGTAACATCTGTAAGTGAGTAGCCTTCATAAACGTGAAAACGTCCTTGCATGACCACAACTTTTTTACCTTCTAAAGTACCGTAAATGAGCTTCCCTGTATGAAACTCTACCGTCGCAGTTGGGAAGTTTGGAATGTGATTATAACTCACCGTTTTTTCAATAGTTATGTGGTCGAGCAGTTGCCCTAAACCTGTCCCTAGTATGATTCCTATTTCTGGTTGATTAAAGCCTTTTTCCTTTAAATAGGCCGTTGTCTGATTTACAAATTTTTGCATCTTATTTTCTTAAATATGACTGTTTATTTTCTAACTAAATACTGGGAAAAAATTGGGTAAGGTGCTAGATCCTCAGCATAATCAATATCGTTTAACATTTCTAGTTGATGAACGCTGTAGGCCTCCAGATCTTTT
>CAWUIT010000017.1:0-18701 GCA_963922345.1 uncultured Dokdonia sp.
ATTTGAACTTGAAGCAAATTACTTTTACGGGAGTATTTTAAGGCATAATAAGGACATATCCTCATTAATTACAGGTCATCCTGAAGGAATTATTCTAAGCTATAATAGGAAAACATATGGTCTAAAAGAATGGGCGCAGCTCTATAACTACCCAGACTGGGGCTTTACGTTTGCATATCAAGATTTGAAAAATGAAAATTTAGGTCAAACCTATAATGCCCTAGCTCATTATAATTTTTATTTTCTCAACCGTAAAGTCATTTTCCGGATTGCTCAAGGAATAGGCTACACAACAAATCCATTTGATATAGTCTCAAATGTTGAAAATAATGCCTACGGTTCTACTTTTTTTAGCGCTACACTTTTTATGCTTAATTATAAGCAAGTAATTACCCCTTCCCTATCACTTCAAAGTGGATTAACTTTTTTACACGGATCCAATGGTAATTTGAGAGCCCCCAACACAAGTACTAACACGCTCGCTTTTAATATAGGCGCTATTTACAGAGACACTCCATCTCCTGATTATTCTACAGGAATAGTCTCTAATAAATACACTGAACCTATTCACCTAAATTTTAAAATTAGTGTGGGCGCAAACGAAAGCGATTATATAGGTTTAGGTCGTGAACCGTTTTTGATTCTATCTGCCTATTTGGATAAGAGAATTAATAAAAAAAGCTCCTTACAAGTTGGAACAGAATTTTTTCTCTCTAAATTTTTAAAAAATGAAATAGAGTTCTTGTCGATAGCATTTCCACAGTTTGGAGTAGAGGCAAATCAAGACTGGAAAAGAGCTGGTATCTTCATGGGTCACGAGCTGCATATTAATAAAAACTCATTAATTACTCAAGCTGGATACTATTACTACTATCCCTACGATTTTGAAGGTAGATTTTACCAGCGAGTGGGATTAAAACGTATGTTTGGCGATAGAATTTTTGCAAATGTAGCAGTTAAAACGCACGGTGCTAAGGCAGAGGCAATCGAGTTTGGAATAGGTACAAGACTATGATTAGATTAAGAGAAACTTTTAGAGAATTTCATACGCTTTCGCGAAAGCGTACTTTCTCTTATTTGAAAAATAGATTTACGGGTCTCATTCTTATTATGATTACATCAATATCTTGTGACTCAGAAAATGCAAATGATTGTTTACAGACGGATGGTACCATTGTTGAATTCACACTTAATCTTCCTGACTTTGACAAAATACAAATGGAAGATGATATACGCGTCCTTTTAAAGGATGGCCCAGAACAAGAAGTACGTGTTGAAACAGGTGAAAATTTAGTCTCTGATTTAAATTTTGAAGTACGTGAAGGAACATTGATTCTTCAAAATAATAATTCTTGTAATATCTTGAGAGAGTACGGGAGAACGCTAGTGAAGATAACTTCTCCTAATATCTCATTTATAAGGCAGGCCTCTGCATTTGAGATAGAAAGTGATGGGGTACTCTCCTATCCAGAATTATTTATAAGGAGTAATACTAATCCAAACCCTTTTAACATTGAAGACCCTAATAAAAGTGGTCGTGTAACACTTTCCCTTGATGTAAATAGCTTCCGAGTTTCTGCAAATGGATCAAGTAATTTTGAGATTTCTGGACGGGCAAATGAGGCTAATATCACTTTTGCAGATGAATTTCCTCAATTTAATGGGCGCAATTTTTTGATAGATAATGTTACCTTTCTACATACCGGCGCTGCAGATATGATTTTAAATCCACAGAATAGTCTTATAGGAACAATTAGAGCAACAGGTAACGTAATTTGCACACAGGAACCACCTGTGGTCGATGTGGAAGTGCTTTTCACTGGAAATTTGATCTTTGAAAACTAATTACAAACTAATATCTATCAGTTTTTTAAATTAGTGAGCATTAATTATTAAAATATACAAACATGGTAAAATCAAAATATCAAAATGTCCTTGACCTAGGTGAAAAACTACAAATCCAAAATGGTGATGTAAAAGAAGAAAACGGCATTTTACACGTATCGGGAACAGCAGCAAACCAATATGAGAAAAATATACTTTGGGATGCTATCAAAGCTTCTGGTGGTGAAAACCCAAAAGATATAATGGCAGATATCAAAATTGCAGATGCTTCCATCTATGCTCGTCATAAAGTGGCCAGTGGCGACACCCTTGGAAAAATAGCAAAACATTATTATGGAGATGCTTCAAAATACACTAAGATTTTTGAAGCTAACAGAGATATTTTAAAGAATCCAGATGTGATTCATCCAGATCAAAATCTGGTAATTCCTAACCTATAATGGTGTTTAACACCTTACACAAAAAAGCTCTCATTTTGAGAGCTTTTTTATTTTTAGATGAAACTAAAAAATTATATTAATTTATTATAAATCAATTATTTATACAATTTAATTTAAACCAGAGATATAATTACCATAAAGATCATTAAATCGCATTCCAGTTGTTAATTTATACTTGCTTAACTTCTTATATTCTACAAGACCAAAGAGAATAAATTCCTTTAAAAAGTAAGAATCCTCCTCTCCTATTTCCGGTTGATACTTTTGGACCAAATCTTCAAGTGGTGTAATGCTATCAAGCATTAATCTATACTCTTTATCACTCAAATTATCTTCTAGCTCAAAACCACTTTGCTCAAAAAACCAAGCTAAAATATTTTCATAAGGATCTTTTTGATCTTCTTTTACAAGCTTCTCAATCTTTGGGAAGTAATCATCAAATAGTGATTTTGTTGCATCACCGATAAGAATTTTAGCCACCTCATCTGCACCTTCTTGTTCTCCTTCATAGACCAACTCCACTTTTCCTGTAATTGCTGGAATAATACCCATAAGGTCAGAATAGCGAATTGTCGTGGTCTCATCACCAGAGAGCAACATACGTCTCTCTGCAGTACTCATAAGATTTTCAAAGGCAGTAATGCTCATTCTTGCACTTATCCCACTTTTTTCATCAATAAATTCACTTTCTCTTGCTACAAAGCTTATTTCTTCTATAAGATCTTTAACTAGATTGGGAACGTGAACTTTGGTTTTCTGGCGTTCATCTAAACTGGCTTCTTGATCTGTAATAGTTCTGGCTATCTCAACGGTCTCTGGATAGTGAGTTAAAATTTGAGAACCAATTCGATCCTTGAGAGGCGTCACAATACTACCTCTATTCGTGTAATCTTCCGGATTTGCTGTAAATACAAACTGCATATCTAAAGGAAGGCGTAGCTTAAATCCTCTTATCTGTATGTCTCCTTCTTGTAATATATTAAATAACGCCACTTGAATGCGCGCTTGAAGATCTGGCAACTCATTAATAACAAATATGGATCTATTTGCTCTTGGGATCATCCCGTAGTGTATCACACGATCATCTGCATAGCTCAATTTTAAATTTGCCGCCTTGATAGGATCTACGTCACCTACAATATCTGCTACAGTCACGTCTGGTGTTGCTAGTTTCTCTGCGAAACGTTCTGATCTATGTATCCATTCTATAGGGGTTTCATCTCCTTTTTGAGCTATTAATTCTGTTGCATAGCGAGATATAGGATTAAGTGGATCATCATTAATTTCTGAACCTTCTACAATAGGCATCCACTCATCGAGTAAATTAATCATTTGCCTAGCTAGACGCGTTTTAGCTTGACCCCGTAAGCCTAATAAATTAATATTATGTTTACTTAAGATCGCTCGCTCTAATTCTGGTATAACTGTATGCTCATAACCGTGGATGCCTTGAAAAGTTGGAGTTCCCTCTTGTAATTTCTTTATCAAATGCTCCCGTAGTTCTTCTTTAATGCTTCGAGATTTCCATCCTTCAGATTTTAGTTGTCCTAGTGTTGTAATATTTTCGTGATTCATAGTATTCAATTTTTGCATTTTACAATGCTGTACTGCTTTTCTTTTTATTTAATTCTCTTTTTTCTGTTGCTTTCATAGTCGTGAAAAATCATCTCCCCTAGACCTTGTAAACCTGTATAAAAGGCCTTTCCTTGATTTGCCTCTGTAAAATTATCTACAAACTGCTGTAGATACGGATCAGTTGCAATCATAAATGTGGTAATGGGAATATGTAGCTTTCGCGCTTGACGCGCCATACTGTAACATTTATTTACAATATGCTCATCTAGTCCATTAGGGTTTTTATAATATCTACCATCCTTTAATCTCAGACAGGATGGCTTCCCATCTGTAATGTTAAAAATCTGCTTGTTAGAATTTCTTTTTCTCCTAAGAATGTCCATTGCGAGATTTAAACCAGCCACTGTATTTGTGTGATATGGGCCAACTTGCAAGTAAGGTAAATCCTTAATTTTAATAGGCCACGCATCATTACCGTACACTATGATATCAAGGGAATCTTTGGGATAGCGAGTAGTAATTAATTGCGCTAGAGCCATCGCAACTTTTTTTGCGGGCGTAATCCTATCTTCTCCATATAGAATCATACTGTGAGAGATATCGATCATTAAGACTGTACTCATTTGCGCTTTGAAATGAGTCTCTTCTACGACGAGGTCACTTTCGCGTAAGTTAAAATCATCTGCACCATTATTAATTTGTGCATTACGAAGGCTCTCTGTCATAGAAATGCGTTCTAGGGGATCACCAAAGCGGTATTCCCTATAGTCACCAGTATGCTCATCACCCCTGCCATTGAGCTTAGAGCGATGATTACCTTGAGAGCTCTTTTTGAGTTTCCCGAAAATCTGATCTAAAGCTCGTTTTCTAATAGCACGCTCTGTCTTCTCTGTAATAGCCGTACCACTTTTTCCATCTGGCTTTATCTCTTCTCGTATATACCCTTTGTCTTTCAATTCTTGGACAAAATCATCAAGAGTATACTCATCGTTTGTGAGATTGTATTCTTTATCTAACTCCTTGAGCCAGTCCATAGCCTCGTCAAAATCTCCCGAAGTATGTGTAATAAGCTCTTGGAATATGTCTAATAACTGATCAAATAACGATTTTTCTGGAGCATCGTAGGTTTTAAAGACAAAACCACTCCTTTCTTGTTGTCTTCTCATAGCTTTATAAAAATACCACCTTAAATGCCAATAAAAAAGCACCTCGTGAGAGGTGCTTCATAAATGTTTCTTAAGGAATTATAAAATTATCCTTTAGGCATAATTACTGTGTTGATAGCATGTATTACTCCGTTAGAAGCTTCTACGTCTGTCATAATAATTGTAGACATTCCTCCTTTTGCGTCTTTAATTACGACGTTAGATCCATCCATCATAAGGCTAATTTTTTCACCCATCACTGTATTTGTTGTAAATGTACCGTTGTTTGCTTTTATCGCAGCAACAACATCACTAGCCATTACTTTTCCTGATACTACGTGATACGTTAAAATATCTGTAAGCATTGCTTTATTTTCTGGCTTCACTAGGTTTCCTACCGTTCCTTCTGGTAATTTTGCAAATGCATCATTCGTTGGTGCAAATACTGTAAATGGTCCTGTACCGCTTAACGTTTCTACAAGTCCAGCTGCTTTTACTGCAGTTACAAGTGTTGAGAAGTTTTCATTACCTACAGCAACATCTACTATAGTACCTTGAGTTTCTTCTACTGGTTCTTCAACTTCCATCGTAGCTTCTGCTACTTCATTATTCATTTCTGTTTTTTGCTCTTTAGTTCCTTCCGCGCATGAAGCAAATAATAATCCTGCTCCTGCAATCATTAAAAAAATCTTTTTCATAGTAATTGGTTTTATTTTTATGTTTGTTCAAAGATATCGTTAAACTATTAAACAAGTAACAATGAAATGTAAAATTGATGTTAATTCTCTCACAATATTTTAAGAGGTTTTTACGCTTTCGCGAAAGCGTAAAACTAAAATTTGTCATAAATCTTACTTAAAAACATATTAAGAAATGAAGTTTCTAAGTGTTAAAAAAGATTTGAAGACTACATTTGACATAACTAACCAACCCACATATGTTACTATCCATACTATTACAACAAGGTGAAACACCTAAAGATCAAACAGGAGAAATTGATATAAACACGGCTACCATCTGGGAAAAACTAGATACCTGGGTGGATGGTTTTATACGAGCTATACCAAATATCGTCATAGGTATCGTCGTCTTTGTCGTAATGCTCTACGTAGGGCGCTGGCTGGGTAAGTTAGTAAAAAGGCTGCTTAAGAATAAAGGAAGGCAAAATTTTGGAGACTTACTAGGTGCTTTTACTCGTTATTTAGTCATAATTTTTGGTATTGCCATTGCACTAACGATTATGGCGCCTAATTTGAGCCCTGCGGATCTTATTGCAAGTATGGGGGTGTCCTCAGTTGCAATTGGTTTTGCTTTTCAAGATATCTTACAAAACTGGCTAGCTGGAATTCTTATACTGTTAAGACAACCTTTTGAAATAGGAGATCAAATCGAAGTGAGTGGATATGAAGGTACCGTAGATGAAATACGTACAAGAGCAACCATTATAACTACCTATGACGGACAGCGAGTTGTAATACCGAATAATACTGTTTACAATAATTCGGTTAAGGTAAAAACAGCACACAAATTAATACGGTCACAATATGACGTAGGAGTAGGTTATGATGAAGATTACCTAGAAGCAATGAAAATTTTAAAGGAAACGGTAGAAGGCATAGAAGGCGTTTCCAAAGAGAAGTCTGTAGAAACATTGGTATGGGACCAGGCTGATAGCTGGCTCACTATAAGAGTGCGCTGGTGGACTAAAAGTGATCGTGCTAGTGTAGTACACGTTTGGAGCGATGTTATTTTAAAAACACAACAGGCTATGAATGAAGCAGGTATTGACCTTCCATTCCCCACTATCGTTGAAATACAAAATGCGCACGATCTAAAAGAAGCACAAGAACGACTGGATAGAGATTTGCATAAAGAAAGTATCTCTAAGAAAGCAGCAGAAAGTGAAAAAGAAAGCAAGAATTAAACTATTAATTAACCAATAACACTATAATTATGAATCGTATTCTAACTTATTTAGTACTAGTACTCTTTGTGGGATTTACATCTTGTAACGAGACCAAAGGAGAGAAACTAGAAGAAAGACTTGAAGAAAAATCTGATGATCTGGAAGATCGCTCAGATGACCTCGAAGATGCTGCAGATTATATTGAGGAGGCTGCAGATGATATTGAGGATGCCTTAGAAAACTTTAGAGATGCCCTTGAAGAAGTGGAAAGTGAAGAAGATCGCAATATGATTAGAAAGCGCATCATTGAGATACTTGATGCACACGATCAAAAATTCAGAAATCAATAATACGATTACCAGAAGTTTTATAATCCCTTTCAAAATCGAAAGGGATTTTTTATTTCCCAGAACTCACATTAAACCGACTACGGCGTGGCTTCATTAACATCTCTTTAAGAAATTCAAATTAGCTTTTATTTAACTTTAGTGCCTAGACTGCTTAAGTCTCTTTTCAAACGCAAATACAATTTATGAAACACTTTTTCTCAATTTTACTGCTTTGCATTTGCACAGTAGTTTCTGCTCAAAAATTAGATATGTCCTTATTAAAGGATATGCATCCCAGAAATATAGGACCTGGAGGGATGTCTGGACGAGTTACCGCCATTGATGTAGTTACAGATAATCCAGATGTAATGTATGTAGGTACTGCCTCAGGAGGACTCTGGAAGTCTACTTCTGGTGGTATAAAGTGGGATCCAATATTTGATAATGAAGCCACAGCCTCTATAGGAGCCGTAGCTATACAGCAGTCCAACCCCTCTGTAATATGGGTAGGTACTGGAGAAGGTAATCCACGTAACTCACTTAATGGAGGGTATGGTATTTATAAATCTTTAGATGGTGGAAAGTCTTGGCAATCTATGGGGCTTGAAAAAACAAGACATATTCATCGTGTTTTAATTGATCCTACAAATCCAGATATTGTGTACGTAGGAGCTATAGGATCCCCTTGGGGAGAACATCCTGAGAGAGGTGTTTTTAAAACAATAGATGGAGGTCAAACTTGGACCAAAATCTTATTTGAAAATAATAAAACTGGGGTTGCAGATATGGTGATGGACCCTGAAAACCCTAATAAACTATTTGTAGCGATGTGGGAGCATAAGCGTGATCCTTGGTTTTTTAAATCTGGTGGTGAGGGCTCTAGTTTACAGATGACCCATGATGGTGGAAAGACTTGGAAAAAACTATCTGATAAAGATGGACTACCTAAAGGTGAGCTAGGTCGTATAGGTCTAGCTATAGCTCCAGGAAGTCCAAATATCGTATATGCCCTAATTGAAGCTAAAAAAAATGCCCTTTATAGATCTGAAGATGGCGGCTTCACTTGGAAAAAAATAAATGATAAAGAAGATATTGGAAATAGACCTTTTTACTACAGTGATATACACGTAGACCCCGAAAATGAAAATCGTGTTTTTTCTGTTTTTACATATGTAAATGTATCAGAAGATGGTGGTAAAAACTTTGACCAATTGATGGGTGCTTATGGAGTAGATAATGGTGTTCACCCGGATCACCACGCCTGGTGGATACATCCTAACAATGGTAAATTTATGATGGACGGTAATGATGGAGGTCTCAATATCACAAAAGATGGAGGTAAGACTTGGCGTTTCATTGGAAATCTTCCAGTAGCGCAATTCTATCATATTAATGTTGATAATGAATTTCCATATAATGTGTACGGTGGTATGCAAGATAATGGCTCTTGGAGAGGCCCAGCATATGTGTGGAAAGCACAAGGTATACGTAATGACTACTGGCAGGAAATTTCTTTTGGCGATGGTTTTGATGTAATTCCAGACCCTCAAGACAGTCAGTTTGGATGGACTATGAGTCAGCAGGGATTTGTGAGTAGATATGATTGGAAAACAGGAAATAATTATGGGGTAAAACCTACACATCCTGATCCAGATGTATTTTTACGCTTTAATTGGAACTCGGCAATTAATATTGATCCCTTTGATCCTAACACTATATATTTTGGAAGTCAATTTGTGCATAAATCTACAGACAAAGGACTCACCTGGGATGTTATCTCACCAGATCTTACCACAAATGATCCTGAGAAGCAAAAACAATCAGAATCTGGAGGGCTCACAATGGATGCCACTGGTGCAGAAAATCATACAACGATACTCGTTATAGAACCATCACCACTGGAACGCGATATGTTTTGGGTGGGCACAGATGATGGTCGTGTGCACTATACACAAAATGGAGGTCAAACCTATACGGAAGTTTCAAATAACCTCAAAGGTCTTCCAGAAGGAAGCTGGATTGTACAAATCAAGGCAAGTACAAAAAACAAAGGAGAGGCGCTTCTTGTGGCAAATGATTACCGTCGCTACAACTATACTCCTTATGCCTATAGAACCACCAATTATGGTAAAACGTGGACACGCATTGTAGATCAAAATGATGTACAGAGTTACGCCTTATCAATTATAGAAGATCCAGAGGAAAAGAACTTACTATTCTTGGGAACCGATGATGGTTTATATGTGTCTATTAATGCTGGTGATAACTGGCAAAAATGGACTAAAGGATTCCCAACCACCTCGGTTAAAGATTTAGTAATTCACCCTCGTGAGCACGATCTAGTAATTGGAACATTCGGTCGGGCTGCTTGGGTTTTAGATGATATCAGACCATTGAGAGCGATTGCTAGAGATAATGCTACGCTTTCGCGAAAGCTTCAACTCTTCAACCCACCTACTGCATATGATGCTGCTTACCAACAGCCTACGGGTAGTCGTTTTGGCGGCGATGCGCTGTACAATGGAGAAAATAGAGGAAGCGGTGCTCAGATAGCTTATTTCTTCACCAAAGAAAAAAAGGATGATAACGCTGCTATTGAATCAATGAAAGATCAGGAGGAGGAGGATGATGTATCTGATATGGAAAATGATGATAATACAGAAAAAGACGAGGTTAAATGGGATTCCATTCATTTAAAAATATATGACGGAGCTAGAGAGATCCGCCATCTTAAGTGGAAAACTCCAGATAGTACTGGGCTCTATAAAACTACGTGGTACTTGCGTGAGTCTGGTGGTGATAGACCTTCTAGATCGATTAGAAAACGTAAAAATGAGCCAGGAGGCGTCACTGTAAAACCTGGCACTTATAAACTTATAATGTCTTATGGTGACCAGACCAGCGAGAGCTCGATTGAAGTGAAAAGCGATCCACGCTTCGAGGTCCCTCAAAAAGCAATTGATGATGCTTATACGTCTGGCAAAACTCTGCAAGCAATGACTCAAAAAGCTGCAGAAGCTGTTCGACAGCTCGTAGAGAGTAAAAATGCTGCAGAGGATTATAAGAAAATGATCAAAAAACTGGACAAAAAGGACATTTTTAAAGAAGAATTGAAGTCTATAAATGATATGACAAAGCGTATTGATGAGGTAATTGCCCTTTACATAGGAAAAGTTGATAAAAGACAAGGCATTACACGTAATCCAGAAATCACAGTTATGAATCGCATAGGATCTGCAAGAGGTTACGCTCGTAGTAGGCCTAATGGACTAACTAAAACAGAAACCACTTTGATTGCGCACGCGCGTAATGAACTTAATAGCGCTTTAGAAAAAACGAATATGTTCTTTAAAGATGAATGGATGCCTTTCCAGGCAAAATTAGAATCTCTTGACATCAATACTTTTAAGGAGATTAAAACA
Organism: uncultured Dokdonia sp.; assembly: GCA_963922345.1. Classification (GTDB taxonomy): domain Bacteria; phylum Bacteroidota; class Bacteroidia; order Flavobacteriales; family Flavobacteriaceae; genus Dokdonia. The sequence continues at coordinate 10,663 of CAWUIT010000017.1, forward strand.
TTTAATCTTAATTAAGGTATGAGATCAATCTATCTAGTTATTTTTTGCTCAATGCTTTTTTCTAATTACCTACTAGGTCAAAATCCTGGAGAAAATGAATTAGGGTCTTGGGCGATGCTATTTACAAAAAATAGAGTTTCTGAAAAGTTAAGTATTCACGCAGAGGCACAATATCGTACCTATGAGTTTGGGACTAACTTCAATCAATTGCTGTTACGTACAGCTTTAAACTATGATATCTCCTCAAATGCTATGGCATCTTTTGGGTATGGTTACATAACTACAGATACAAACTTTGAAGAGTTTGAAGGGGAGAATAACGTTACAGAAAATCGAATCTATCAGCAGCTTTTGCTTAGGCAAAATGTGGGTAAATTTAAATTTAGTCATCGTTATAGACTGGAACAGCGATTCATTAATAGACCCACTGCAGAAAACACAACCGAACATAGAGCTCGTTATTTTTTAAGGGTAACCTACCCTCTTAACGACGCTTGGTTTCTAACGGCATATGACGAAGTTTTCATTAATCTACAAAACGATTTCTTTGGACAAAATCGTCTTTATGGTGCTTTAGGATACCATATTAATTCAAATATTAGCACTCAAGTAGGATATCTAAAAAATGACTTTTCGGTCGATACTTTCGATAGATTTCAAGTTGCTGTTTTTATAAATACAGATTTGAGAAAAAAAGAAAAATAATCTTTAACCATATTAGAGAAGCCTTAGTTTACTACTAAGGCTTTTTTATTTTAAACACGTGCTTGACATTATTTAATTTGTATCTTTTTATGCCTAGAGAAAGGTATACCAATTATATAAGACTATATTAAATAAGCATAAAAACAATCTACACATGAGATCAAGTAAAATTACATTTCCTAATGCCAAAGGAGAAATATTGTCTGGGAGATTAGATCTTCCAGCAAATCAAGATCCTCACAACTTTGCAATTTTTGCTCATTGCTTTACGTGCACAAAGGATTTTAGTGCAGTGAGAAATGTAAGCCGTGCCTTAGCTTCTCAAGGTTTTGGTGTCTTAAGATTTGATTTTACAGGATTAGGTGATAGTGATGGTGATTTTGCAGATACTAACTTTTCTAGCAATGTAGATGATCTCATAAGTGCTGCGCAATTTTTAAAGAATGATTATAAAGCACCATCTCTATTAGTTGGACACTCACTAGGTGGTGCAGCAGCTATATTTGCTGGTGGCAAGATAGATACAATTAAAGCTGTAGCAACCATAGGAGCTCCTAGTAATCCTGTACACGTTCAAAAACAATTAGGAGAAAAACTTGACATTATAAAGAAAGAGGGAGAAGCTCAGGTAGTTCTTGCTGGTCGGGATTTTACATTTAAGAAACAATTTATCGATAATCTAGAGGCAAACTCTTGTGTAGAAGCAGCACGCAATCTCAATGAGGCATTACTTATCCTCCACTCACCGCAAGACGATACTGTCTCTATTAAAAATGCAGAAGAAATTTACCTAGCAGCACATCACCCAAAAAGTTTTGTAACCCTTGATGGCTCAGAGCATTTACTTATAGACAAGGAAAATGCGTCATATGTAGGTAAAATTATAGCAGGCTGGGCGGCAAGATATATTCCACTTGCAGAAGAAGTAAAGATTGCAACCACCCATCAAGTAGTGGCTAGTCTCGATGCCGAAGATGGGTTTTCTACCCTTCTTAAACTTGGTAATCACCATCTTAAGGCAGATGAGCCTCAACGTGTAGGTGGTAATGACTACGGCCCCACTCCGTATGAATTACTAGCAGGTAGCCTTTCGGCCTGTACTGCAATGACTATTCAAATGTATGCTAAGCGTAAGCAATGGCATATAGAAAATGTAGAGGTTCACACAAGTTACTCGCGCACCTATGCAGAAGATTGTGAAGCTTGCGAAAGTGATACAGGCGCAAAAATTGATACTTTCCATCGAGAGATAAAAATAGACTCATCCCTTGATAAGAAGCAATTACAACGCGTATTACAAATAGCCGATAAATGCCCCGTGCATAAAACATTACTTACCACTACTCAAATAATTACAAAACTTGTTTAATTAACAACCGCTTTCGCGAAAGCGTATAACAAAGAGTTAGAAAATCAATACGTAATGAAAGTTTCACAGATAATTGAGGTTGTGTTACAAAAGGGCGGCTTTGTACTTCCATTTGACTTGGGCGAAACTTGGTGTAAAGAAAATCACAAGCGTGTCCTCCTCAAAGCAAAGAACCAAAATTATGTAGTCGAAACACACGTCGCTTTACGCAAAACACTGGGTGCTTACACAATTTATTTTGGACAACAACATCAGAAAGCCCTTCATATCAAACCTTCTGAAACCTTTAAAATCCAGCTACACGAAGACACCACAAAATATGGTGTAGAACCACCTGAAGCCTTTACCGCGGTATACGAGAGTGATCCACTAGGTGCTGAGTGTTTTGACCAGCTTAGTGATGGGAAAAAGCGAGGTGTTATTTTTCAAATTAAAAGATATAAGAGTGCGCAGGTGCAGGTAGATAAAACCTTACTACTTTTTGAGAATTTAAAACGTGGAATACGTGATACCAAGATGCTTTTTAAAGCTATCTAATATTAAGAAATTGTAAATACTTCCTATTCTCGCGCAACGTTTTAAAAAATAAAACATCTACTAGGAAACTATACTCTTATGAAACACTTAATTATCCTACTAGCTGCAAGCATTGCAGTTACAAGTTGTATAACAGATAACACAAGCGATGATGTAGATCCCATTGTTGTTTTTTCTGATTATGAAGCTATCACTTTAGACCGTCCCACTTTTGAGGAAAGCGTCTCACTGCAAGATCCTAAAAACATAGTAGATTCTGGAAAAATCTATGTTATTAACAGCCTTTTATTTGTAAATGAAAAGAATGAAGGCTTTCACGTTTTTGAAAACGAAGACCCTACAAACCCTACACCTCTCGCCTTCATTACCGCGCCTGGTGCTACAGATCTTGCCATCAAAAACGATGTGTATTATATAAATCACGCTGTAGATTTAATTGCAGTAACCTATGATAAGCAAACGGCTAATCTTCAGGTTACAAAGCGTATAAGAAATGTATTTCCTGTAAAAGTTTCTCCAGATGGTTACATTCCAAACGTTGCAGACGGGGACATAATAATTGATTATGAACTTCAAGATTAATAAGATGAAAAAGTATATATATAGTATTGTAATAGCCATTCTTATTGTGGCTTGTAGCTCAGATAGTAGTAGCACTGAATCTAGTGCACTTAATAGCGGAGATAGCATAGGTCAAGGAGGGTCTCTAGCCACTTTTGTGATCAAAGGTGACTACCTCTATACAGTTGATAATGAAGATCTCAATGTTTTTAACATTACCACAACGAGTGATCCCGTTTTGGTAAATACAGTTAGAATTGGATTTGATATAGAGACTTTATTTGGATATAGAGACTATCTCTATATAGGCTCACGTAGCGGTATGTTTATTTATGACATAAATAATCCAGAATTCCCCACAGAATTGTCTTCTGTACAACATTTTACTTCCTGTGATCCTGTAGTTGCAAATAGTGAGTATGCCTTTGTTACATTATGGAGCGACTTAGGGTGCAATGGTTTTGTAAATCAATTAGAAGTTTACGATGTAAGTGATGTGCTTAATCCAGTACTTGTTAATGTAAGACAACTTACTTTTCCTAAAGGATTAGGATTATATGGTGATTACTTAATTGTATGTGATGATGAGATTAAAATATTTGACGTTTCAAATCCAGCCGAGTCAGTTCTAGTACACGCTATTGATAAGCTAGCGTTTGATGTCATAATTCAAGGTGACTTGCTAATAGCAGTAGGTGAAACTGGTGTTTTTCAATACAGTCTTGACGCACAAAATATTACAAATACTCCAGAGCTTAGTACCATAAGTATCTAAAAGGTTTTATAAAATTTAGTATTTGTAACGTAAGCTTGGTATCTTAGAGGTTAATAGAAAAATTAACCAAAATATTCAATTATGAGATTTAAGTATATTACTGTAGCAATGCTGGCTATTGTAGCATTAGCTAGTTGTAAAAATGATAAAAAAGACGTTGTAGAGGTAGAAGAAGCTGAAAACGTTGAAACTGTAGAAGCTGTAGAGACTTCAATGGAGAAAAAATTGACTCTCAAACTCGAGCCTAAAAGTGATAGTAAAGCCTCAGGAAGCGCTGTTTTTAAAGAAGTAGATGGTCAAGTAAGTTTTACAGCTGTTATAGGTGGCCTCTCAGAAGGGATGCACGCCATACACATTCACGAAAGTGCTGATTGTTCAAGTGCTGATGGGAAATCTACTGGCGGGCATTGGAATCCTACAAATGAACCACACGGGAAGTGGGGTGATCAAGGAGGATACCATAAGGGAGATATTGGAAATTTTCCAGCAGATGAAAATGGGAACGGTACCGTTACAATGACGACTGATCAATGGTGTATAGGCTGTGATGATCCAGCTAAGAACATTATTGGAAAAGCAATCATTGTACACCAAGGGACAGATGATTACAAGTCGCAACCTAGTGGTGCAGCCGGTGCAAGAATTTCTTGTGGAGGTATTATTGAATAATAAGACAGAACAATACTAAATATTAAAACGCCTCACCAATACTGGTGAGGCGTTTTTTATTTACAGCTTTCTCTAGCTAAAGTTTTAAAAATTATCTAAATCTCAAGCATAAAAAAAGCCCTTGTAATAAGGGCTTTTATATTCTAAACTTTTAAAAGACTACTTCTTTTTGACCTCTGTTGAAGACTTATTTAAAGACTGTGTCATCTCAATAGATAGCGCAGATCTCTCAAATTTCATTTTACCTGACATTGTCTCTAATATACAGGTACCATTGTCATTCAATTCTAAGATCTTTCCGTGTAAACCGCTTTTGGTAATTACACGATCTCCTTTTTTGAGATCTTTGTCAAAGTTTTTTTCTTGTTTTATTTTCTTACGTTGTGGTAATACTATAAAAAATACAATAAATACCGTAAATAATAAGAGTGGGCCTAAAATGCCCTGCATTCCTTCACCCATAGTGCTTATTTAGTCGCTCCTGCAGCTGGATTTACAAATGCTTTAATACGTATCGTTTCTGTACCACGCTCCGTATTTGCTTTGATAGTAACTGTTTTAGTTACTTGATTTGTACCGCTACCATTATACTTTACCAATAAATCTCCTTTTTCTCCTGGAGCTACTGGATTTTTTGAATATTCTGGTACTGTACAACCACAAGAACTTTTTGCATCTACAATTACTAAAGGTGCCTTACCTGTATTAGTAAACGTAAATTTATGCTCAACAGTAGTTCCTTTATCAATGTTTCCAAAATCAAATTCAGTCTCATCAAAAGTAATTACTGGATATGTAGTAGCTTGTGCATCTCTTGCAGCAGCAACTTCTACATTTTCTTCTTTTACTTTGCTAGTTGCATCCTCCTTACAAGAAGTAAACACCATAGCCGAAAGTACTCCTAATACTAATAAACCTTTTTTCATTGTTGTTTTTTTAAAATAATGATCTGTAAAAATAAGAAAAACTATATCATTTCAAACCCCTGCCCTCTTTCTTTAACTTTTTTTCTGTTTCGTATTGTTTAACCAGCTTATCAAGGATACCATTAATAAAAATACTACTTTTAGGTGTTGAGTATTCCTTTGCAATCTCCAGGTACTCGTTTATGGTCACTTTTACTGGTATGGTAGGAAACTTTAAAAACTCGCATAGCGCCATTTTTATAAGTACCATATCTACATCTGCAATACGCTCTTTGTCCCAGTTGGGTGTATTTTCGGCAATTTCAGAAGCAAGAAACTCGTCGTTTGCAATTGTTTTTTCTAATATTTCTGTACCAAAAGTTATATCCTCTTCATTTTTATAAAGCGATGGTAGTACTGTTTTATCAGGAGAGGCAGGTTTTATTTTACCCAGTCTCTTGAGCACCGCCATATTAACCATAGGTAGATCATCTACCCAAGTAAGACGTGTATCCTCTATATAATCATACAACTTATCGTTAGGTGCAATGATCTCTGTATAGGCTGCTACAATAAACGCACGGTCCTTTTTAAAATCAGTGACTTCTTCTTGCATATATGAGGCATAAAGATCACTTGCGATAAGCTCATTATAAATAATGGTAATATACTCGTCGCTTTTTCTCCAGTTGTTAAGCTTACGCTTGCTTACCTCATCGCTAAGCAATTCATTTTCAGATAGCTTTACAAGCACTTCATTTTCAATAAATCTTGTGTTGGGATTTCTTTCTTCGTCGGTAGCTAGTATCTTCTTAGAGATTTTTTCTTGTTCTGCTTTCGCGAAAGCGTGAACCTCCACCATCAAGTCTAGCATTAAGAGATACAGATTATACATCTGGTTCATACTCTCAACCATAAACTTATCTTCTTTCTGGAGATCAAACTGATCTTTGCTTTGAGTAGCATAGATAGTTTGCATTACCTTGACCCTTATATGGCGTCTGTTTAACATAGCGACAAAGAACTTTTAAGTGTGTTATAAAATGAAATAGATCATTTTTAAATCGGTGCAAAAATACAGTATTTCTAAAAGTATTGTAAAGTTTTAAAGATTATGTTACCGTAAATTTTGCAAGCATACTTGTTAAAAAAATGCGACCTTAGCGTCTCAAAAATTGCTACATCGCCATGGGCGCATTACAATCTCTTAATAAATACTTTTTACGTTATAAATGGCGTCTCATCGCTGGCTTTTTTATAGTCATTGCGGCGAGAGTATTTGCAGTATTTAATGTTGATATCGTAGGTGATATTGTAAATGATGTTGAAGCGTACATTAGCTCTGGAAGTAGTGACTTAGACTCATTAAAAAGCACCATTCTATTTAAATTGGGTTTACTCCTAGGTGCTGCTCTACTCTCAGGCTTTTTTACATTTCTAATGCGACAGCTCATTATTGTTGTATCACGATATATTGAGGCAGATCTTAAGGATGATGTTTATGAACAATATCAAAGGTTAAGCTTAGGCTTTTATAAAAAAAACCGAACGGGTGATTTAATGAATCGCATCTCTGAAGATGTTACTAAAGTAAGAATGTACGTGGGTCCTGCCATTATGTATCTACTGCAGGCACTAGTGCTATTTGCAGTAGTTATTCCTTATATGGTGAGAATGGCGCCTTCTCTGGCAGCCTACACATTAATACCTTTACCCATACTATCTATTGCCATTTATAAATTGAGTAGAGCAATACACATACGAAGCACCATTGTACAGCAGTACCTCTCTAAGCTTACTACATTTACGCAAGAGTCTTTTAGTGGTATATCTGTTATTAAAGCATATACCCTAGAGCCACAAACGTATCAAGATTTTGCCCAATTAAGTGAGGATAGCAAAGAAAAAAACCTAAATCTTGTCAAGGTCCAAGCCTTTTTCTTTCCGCTAATGATAGGGCTCATCGGGACCAGTAATCTCATTGTCATTTTTGTAGGAGGTCAACAATACATAGACGGGACTATACAAGAACTTGGAACACTTGTAGAATTTATCATGTATGTAAATATGCTTACCTGGCCAGTAGCCACGGTAGGATGGGTAACTTCTATCATAAAAGCAGCCGAGGCCTCTCAAATACGTATCAATGAATTTTTAGACATTGAGCCAGAGATTAAAAATACCATCACGACACCAACTCCTATCAAGGGAGCAATCACTTTTAATAACGTCACCTTTACTTATGACGACACCAATATCACCGCGCTTAAGGATGTAAGTTTTAGTGTAGATCCTGGCCAAACGCTCGCTATTATAGGACCTACAGGCTCTGGTAAATCTACTATCTTAGAACTCATTGGGAGATTATATGATGTCACATCAGGAAATATTGCTATAGATCGTTTAGATGTCAAGGAAACTAATCTCGACGATCTAAGGTCAGAAATAGGATATGTACCGCAGGACGCCTTTTTATTTTCTGACACCATTGGAGAAAATATCAAATTTGGTAACACTG
>CAWUIT010000018.1:0-18259 GCA_963922345.1 uncultured Dokdonia sp.
TCTCAACAAGTAAAAATAGAAAACCCTCCCAACACTTGATGTGGGGAGGGTTTTTTGCTTATACTGTGTTTTATAAAACTAGAGATTGTATGTTAACTACATCTATCCATAATCCTAGTATGAATGGTACTGAAAGTTTAAGGTTTGTTTGATAATTCCCGTTTTGACGATGCGTGAGGGATAGCAGCGGTTACCCTGCAGAACTATGTAGCGATTGCGGAATAGTACGAAGCGTATGAGCGTATAGCCCGGTCACTGGAATTATGACAGTATGGAATAATTACTGAGACACGCCCTAGTAAACTACCTAAACAATTCCCAGTCTAACTTTACTGAAAATACATTAGAATAAATAGCTGCACTTTGATCTCCAATATCTGTTAAGGCATAATCTACATAGATCCCTTTGTATTTAAAACCTACACCTATATTAGGTTGAAATCCAATTGTGTTACTGTTGTCAAGCGCAGTGAGTTCTTGAAAATTACCTACACCTGCTCGAAGATAAACGAGCTCTGCATAACCAAATTCTAAACCTAATGCTGGAGTTGCACTGACCGATGATGAGGATATGAGATCATTAGTTTGTGTGAATCTAAAATTCATATCCAGTTCTGCTCGTAGTGAATAGTCGTAATGGAAGACCCACTGCCTTCCAATGCCTATTTGAAGTTTTGGGATGGTAATCTCTGTTTTTTCTGGGAGCTCTTGATTCTGACCTTCTACGGCGTCGCTAATAGTAGCAAATTGCTCCTCATCAATACTCCAAGCATTTACAGTTGTGGTAATATCCCGAGCCATTAGACCAAAGTCCCAATTTCCTTTTTTCCATTGCAGCCCTACATCTAGACCAAATCCCCAACTATTGGCAAAGTCACCTATTATCCTTCTCACGACTTTTGCATTTACCCCCAAATTTAAACCGTCTAATGGTAGCGCTCGCGCATATGATATTGTAAAAGCATAATCTGCAGTAGAAAAGAGGCTGATGCGATTGTAATCTATGTTTCCTTGATCGTCAATAAGTTGTGTGGTGTTTAGTATGTCATCTACACCAAAACGTATAATAGAAATTCCTACGGCACTATTATTATCAAGTGGCTTTGCAAATGCAATGTAATCGTAATTTGCAATGTTTGCAAAGTAGGATGCATGCATCAATGAAATCTGATTGTCTTCTAGATTTACAAGTCCTGCTGGATTCCAATATCCAGCATTTACATCTTGAGTGCTAGCAACAACGGCATTACTCATACCTAGTGCAGCGGCATCTACTCCTATATTGAGAAACTCGTTTGAGTATTTACGTACGGCTTGGGAAGAAGCAGAGATAGTAATAAGACAAAGTAATATGGTAATGTTTCTTTTCAAGAGCAGAATTCCTGGGACAAATATCCCACTTTTAGTACACAATGTAAACATTAAAAAAGATTAGATATTGCCTTGGGTTATATTCCTATTTATATGTTCTTTATTTTTACTAAAAATGATAGTATGTCAATAAAAAATTATGTGCCCAACGCCATTACAATGGGCAACCTTCTTAGTGGTTGTATAGCCGTTGTATTTGCAGTAAACGATCGTTTGGAACTTGCAGCTATTTTTGTGGCACTTGGAATCTTTCTTGATTTTTTTGATGGTTTTTTTGCACGAATTCTCGATGCATCGAGTGAAGTGGGACTACAACTTGACTCGCTAGCAGATATGGTTACGAGTGGTGTGGTTCCAGGAGTTGTTATGTATCAATTGCTTGAAGATGCTAGCGATATCCCTTGGGGAGCTACATCTTCTGAGCAATACCTTCATTTTGGATATATAGGATTTGCCATAACTCTTGGGTCGGGGTATAGACTTGCAAAATTTAATGTGGATGACCGCCAGACCAGTTCATTTATAGGGTTGCCTACGCCTGCAAATGCACTATTTATATTGAGTTTACCTCTAATTTTAATGTATGAGGATTACGCTTTCGCGAAAGCGGTCTTGCAAAACCCTTATGTACTATTGCTCATAACTGCACTAAGCTGTTTTATGCTTAACGCAGAAGTACCCTTATTTGCTTTAAAATTCAAAAACTGGTCCTTTTCTGAAAATAAGGTACGTTACCTTTTTCTACTAACGAGCGTACTCTTGCTTGTCTTTTTTAAGTTTTTAGGAGTGCCGCTACTCATTATACTTTACATTTTACTTTCAGCCTTTTTTAAGGAGCGGACCTAAATGCAGCTATTATCTTTGTAAAAAATTAATTAATGGATAATCAAGAAATAAGAAACTTAGAACCAAAAGCGCTCTGGAACAAATTTGCAGATCTTAATGCTGTACCTAGACCTTCTAAAAAAGAAGAACGCGTAATAGCATTTATAAAAGACTTTGGTAAACAATTAGGTCTAGAAACCATAGAAGACGAAGTTGGCAATGTGATCATACGGAAGCCAGCTACGCCAGGTCACGAGGATAAGAAAATGATTGTCATGCAATCACATCTAGATATGGTTCATCAAAAAAATAATGATACTACTTTTGATTTTGAAACGCAAGGTATCAATATGTATGTAGATGGTGATTGGGTGCGTGCACGAGGTACGACCTTAGGAGCAGATAACGGACTAGGGGTCGCTACAATTATGGCTGTCTTAGAAAGTAAAGATATTGAACACCCTGCAGTTGAAGCATTATTTACTATTGACGAGGAGACAGGAATGACCGGTGCAATGGGTCTTAAAGGTGGTATTTTAAAAGGTGAAATACTCTTAAACTTAGATACCGAAGAAGATGATGAGATAGGTGTAGGATGCGCAGGTGGTGTAGATCTTACAGCAACTCGCTCCTATCAAGAAGAAGATGTAGATGAGGGACTAATAGGCTTTGAAGTAAAGGTATCTGGTCTACAAGGCGGACATTCTGGAATGGACATCATAAAAGGTCTAGGTAATGCTAATAAATTAATGAATCGTATTCTCTATGAGGCATATTATAATTTTGACATTCGTATAGCTAGTATAGATGGAGGTAGCTTGCGCAATGCCATACCCAGAGAAAGCATTGCCATTATTGCTGTAGATGAAAATCAAAAGGCGGCTTTTGAATCGGATTTTACAGATGTAGCAAAAGCTATTCACGGAGAATACAGTTCTATAGAAAGAGATCTAGAACTTTCAATAAAGGAAGTCGATTTAGATCAAGCGGTGATGCAGGTTGAGACGCAATCACAATTTCTCAAAGCTATGTATGCTGCTCATAACGGTGTGTATAGAATGAGCCCCACAATTAAGGATCTTGTTGAGACCTCTAATAATATCGCACGCGTTATAGTTAAAGATGGAAGTATAAAGATAGGTTGCTTGACGCGTTCATCTGTAGATAGCTCTAAAGATGATCTTGTGAATGCACTCACCTCTTGTTTTGAACTTGCTGGTTTTGATGTAAATCTTTCTGGTGATTATCCAGGATGGGCTCCAAACATGGATAGCGCCATTTTAAAAGTATTAGAGGCAAAATATACAGAGATAAATGGAGAGTCACCACACGTTGCTGCTTGTCACGCCGGATTAGAATGTGGGATTCTAGGGCAGAATTATCCTGAGATGGATATGATATCTTTTGGTCCAACCATAAAAGGAGCGCACTCTCCAGATGAACGTGCCAGTATATCAAGCGCGCAGAAATATTGGAAATTTGTATTGGAGATACTGAAGGATATACCTTTAGCTAAGTAATTTATAAGGGTTATGATACTAAAAATGGGTTACAGTATATACTGTAACCCATTTTTAGTTTAAGATATTTAAGTTAGTCTACGATCTCTAATAGTTCAAGTTCAAAAATAAGATCTGCTTTAGGCGGTATAGCTCCAGGGTATCCTTGAGCTCCGTAACCTAAATGGTAGGGTATAAATAGTGTAACTTTATCTCCCACGGACATTTTTTGTAATCCTTCCTTAAATCCAGCAATTAATCGTGCTTCTGGACTGTATAAAGGCTCAAGTGGCTTGTATTGGCCCGCGGCAAGCTTACGCTCGTCAAGTTTATTATTTGCTTTTGCTATTTCTTCACTACTTGTATCAAATAGCTCGCCTGTTGTAAAGTAACCAGCATAATCTACCTTTACTCTTTGACCCGTTTTTGGTTTTGGTCCATTTCCTTTTTTATCAAAATAAATACCTAAACCGCTAGGTAGCTCCTCGACACCAGGTGCTTTTGCATCTATTTCTGCTTTCTTTCCAGCAAATTGTTTTGCTCTCTCCGCTTCATCTGCGGCTTTCTTCTCCTCAAATGCTGCAAGTTTTTTAGAAAAAGTTTCTGCCGCATTATAATCTGCCACTTCACTTCCTTTACGTATGATATTCACTTCTTGAATATACACGGGAGTTTTAGGCTTTCCGGCTCTTGGGTTTTCCATCTCTACTGCCGCAATGGTATCTACCACCTCGAGACCAGTCACTACTTTACCCCATACAGTATGGCAGTTTACTCTTGGATTTTTACAATTTTTAAGATTGCCATTAGAATCATAACCATCTAAGTGCGGCGTTGCTTTGTGAGTTATAAAAAACTGACTTCCGTTACTTTCAAATCCAGAGTTTGCCATAGACAAAATTCCGGCAGAGTCGTGCCTACGATCTGGTGTTAACTCATCAAAAAATTTATATCCTGGTCCACCTGTACCAGTACCTAGTGGATCTCCACCTTGAATCATAAAATCCTTTAAAATTCTATGAAAAGTGAGGCCATTGTAAAAAGGCTTTCCTGCATAGACGCTATCTACGAGTGGGTGAGTACCTTCGGCTAGGGCTACAAAGTTTGCTACAGTAGCAGGAGCATCTTCATAATAAAGCTCAGCTATGATAGTTCCTTTGTCAGTAACGATTTCGGCAAATAGGCCATCTTTTAGATCTGGATATTTATCGTTACAAGAAAATAGTGATAAAATAACTGCAATTAATAACATACTTGTTTTCTTCATTGTTAATGATTTACTTAATCTTTTGGTTGATTTTTAATTTCTAATAAAGTAATTGTACTTCGTATAGGTGTATTAGTAGGTATTACATCTTCATAGCCGTAATAACCATATGCTTTATGACTTGGGAATAAGAATGAAATAGTTTCTCCCTCTTTCATAAGTTTAAGACCTTCCCGTATGCCAGATATGAGCTCTTGATTACTTTGATCGATTTGCGTAACAGTATTACCTAAACTTTCTGTGTTAACAAGCACATCCCCATTTATACGAGCCAGATTGTATTTAAATAAAACCAGATCGCCTATTTGTGGTGTTTGTAATCCTAAGGTATCCCTATCGATATAAGTATACCAGAATCCGTTGTTAGAAGAAGTATATTGATTAAGCGTATCGCTATCGATATACTTTTTTATAAAAGCTTCTTCTTGAGCAATACGTTCTTTATTGCGCGCTATTGTCTCGTTATTAATATAGGTGCCAGAGGATTGTGATACGGGTCTTCTTGCAACCGTTTCTGAGCAAGATATACCTAGTAATAAAACGCAAAGTAAACTTACATATCTCATACGGTTAATTCATTTTTATAATTTTGAAGCAACTCCGTAAATTGATGTACAGTTTCTTTGAGTGGTAAATTGCTTCTTCCTCCAGCAGCATTAGTATGACCACCTCCGTGATAATAAGCTCTTGCAAATTCATTAACTGAAAATTCACCTTTTGAGCGTAAAGACATCTTGATGATATTATCTGCTTTATTTTCGATAAAAATTACAGCAAATATAATGCCCTCTAGTGAAAGGCAGTAGTTTACAAATCCCTCCGTATCTCCTTTTTGAAAATTATGGTCATCAAGTTCTTGCTGTGTCATAGTAATAAAAGCAGTACGATAGTCCTTAATAACTACTAGATTACTCAATGCAACCCCGAGCAGTTCTAGACGTGATACACTGTTTGTATCGTAAATTTGCTCGTGTATAGCTGCATTATCTGCTCCTTTACGTATGAGGGCGGCCACAACATCGTGCGTTATTGCAGTTGTTGAAGAAAATCGAAAGGATCCCGTATCTGTCATTATACCGGTATAAAGACAACTGGCAATTTGTGCAGTAATAGACTCCTCATCTCCCAATGCAGCGATAAAATGGTAAACCATCTCACACGTACTACTCATAGAAGTGTCGCTATAGGTAACTGTTGCATAATCTGCAGGCTGTTGATGGTGATCTATCATGATCATAGGGGATGTGACATTGTCAAGCACCTCCTCGAGGTCTCCAGCTCTAGAAAAATGATTAAAGTCAAGTGTAAAAACTAAAGTAGCGTCTGTAATTGCCTTTCTCGCCTTTTGTGTATTTGATGTATAAAAAAGCACGTTATCATTACCCGGTAGCCATTTTAAAAAATTAGGATATTCATTAGGGGCAACAACTACTGCATCATGCCCTTTTGAGTTTAAATAGGCTGCAAGTGCCAGCGTACTGCCCATTGCATCTCCATCTGGATTTTTATGTGGAATGATCGCTACCTTTTGAGCGGTTTTGAGCAACTCTTTTGTTGTCGAGATTTGAGAGGTATTCATATAAAGCGAAGATACAATTTCTGCAAAGTACGTTTTCAGGTTCTAGCTTTTTATTTCAAGAGAACGTATTGAAAAACTTAATATTGAGATAACACTGAATTTTGGTATTTTTGCAGCCCATTTAGAAAAAGGTTTTTACGCTTTCGCGAAAGCGGATAATTCTATACTAAATGAGACTTTAAAAACAGTTGTGATGTGTAGAATAAACTTTCTGCCTTCGCGGAAATAATGAAATTATGACAAATAGAACTTTTACAATGATCAAGCCTGATGCTGTTGAAAACGGACACATCGGGGCAATTTTAGAAAAAATTACAGCAAGTGGTTTTCGTATTGTAGCGATGAAACTTACACAAATGACTAAGGCAGATGCCGAAGCGTTTTATGGTGTACACGCTGAGCGTCCATTTTTTGGCGAGCTTGTAGAGTTTATGACGCGCGGTCCTATAGTTGCAGCAATTCTTGAAAAGGAAAATGCAGTTGCAGACTTCCGTACGTTAATAGGTGCTACAAATCCAGCAGACGCGGCAGAAGGTACGATCCGTGCTATGTATGCAGCTTCTGTGGGTGAAAACGCAGTACACGGTTCTGACAGCGATGAGAATGCAGCCATAGAAGGTGCTTTTCATTTTGCAGGACGTGAGATGTTTTAATAGACTTATAATACATTTTTTTACAAACGCCTTTTCTTATGAAAAGGCGTTTTGCATGGGTAGAAATTTAAAAGCATATATGCGTCTCGAGTTTAATCTATATAAGTTCTCGATCTTAGACTTTGTGAGAGGTATATTATTAAGCTTCCAGAGAAATACTGAGGGGTTTACATCCATTCTAACCTTTTATTTTACAGGGAATTTTACACCTAATTTACACAGTGCAGTACTCTTAACATTTACATATTATAGTAATAGCATATTAATCCATTATTTATACCTACTTTTGCACCGCCAAAAACACGGCCTATAACATTCATCCTATGGATATTAAAAACATCGCGATCATCGCACACGTAGACCACGGTAAAACAACGCTGGTTGATAAGATTATGTATCACTGTCAACTTTTTCGTGAAAACGAAAATACAGGAGATCTTATATTAGATAATAATGACTTGGAGCGTGAGCGCGGGATAACCATTACCTCAAAAAATGTTTCGGTAAATTATAAAGGCACAAAAATTAATATTATTGACACTCCTGGTCACGCCGATTTTGGTGGAGAAGTAGAGCGCGTACTAAATATGGCAGATGGTGTATGTTTGCTAGTAGATGCCTTTGAGGGGCCTATGCCACAGACGCGATTTGTACTTCAAAAAGCAATAGATTTAGGTCTTAAGCCATGTGTAGTTGTAAACAAAGTAGACAAGGAAAACTGTACTCCAGAAGAAGTACACGAGAAGGTATTTGACCTTATGTTTGAGCTAGGTGCTGAGGAGTGGCAATTAGACTTCCCTACAGTTTATGGATCTGCAAAAAACAACTGGATGTCTGATGACTGGAGAAAAGAGACAGACTCTATCGAGCCATTATTAGATATGGTTATGGAGCATATACCTTCACCTAAAGTAAATGAAGGAACTCCTCAAATGCTTATCACATCTTTAGATTTTTCATCTTTTACGGGACGTATCGCTATAGGACGTGTACAGCGTGGAGAGCTTAAAGAAGGAATGCAAATTTCTTTAGTTAAACGTGATGGCACAATTAAAAAATCAAGAATTAAAGAGCTTCACACTTTTGACGGTTTAGGTCGTAAAAAAGTAGAGAGCGTTCCTGCAGGAGATATTTGTGCTGTTGTAGGTGTAGAAGGTTTTGAGATAGGTGATACCATTGCAGATTTTGAAAACCCAGAAGGTTTACAATCTATAGCAATAGACGAGCCTACAATGAGTATGCTATTTACTATTAACGATTCTCCATTTTTTGGAAAAGACGGAAAATTTGTAACCTCTCGTCACATTAAAGATCGTCTTACTAAGGAATTAGAAAAAAATCTGGCTCTTAGAGTAAATGAAACAGATAGTGCAGATAAATTTCTTGTGTATGGTCGTGGTGTACTTCACCTCTCTGTACTTATAGAAACAATGCGTCGTGAGGGATATGAGTTGCAAATAGGGCAGCCACAAGTTATTATTAAGGAAATTGATGGTGTTAAATGTGAGCCTATAGAAGAACTTACGATTGATCTTCCTGAGCACGTATCTGGACGTGCAGTAGAGTTTGTTACTTTACGAAAGGGTGAAATGCTTTCTATGGAAGCAAAGGGTGATCGTATGATTATAGAGTTTTTAATTCCATCGAGAGGAATAATTGGACTACGTAATCAATTGCTTACGGCAACCGCTGGTGAGGCTATTATGGCTCACAGATTTAAAGAGTATCAACCTCTTAAAGGAGATATTCCAGGACGTATTAATGGCTCTCTAGTATCAATGGAAAACGGAAACGCAATTCCTTACTCTATTGATAAGTTACAAGATCGTGGAAAGTTTTTTGTAGATCCAGGTGAAGATATTTATGAAGGTCAAGTTATTGGGGAGAACTCTCGCCAGGATGATATGACTGTGAATATTACAAAGACTAAAAAATTATCAAATGTACGTTCTTCGGGAGCAGATGATAAAGCAAAGATTGTACCTGCTATTAAATTCTCACTAGAAGAAGCACTTGAATATATCCAAAAGGATGAGTTAGTAGAAGTAACTCCTAACTTTTTGAGATTACGTAAAATATACTTAAAAGAAGTAGATCGTAAGCGTAACAAAATTATGTAGGCTTTAAAATACATTCATATTATATAATCCCCGCTTCTTTAAGTGGGGATTTTTTGTTTCCATAAACCACCTATATCTGGTGCAGCTTGTCCTACAATTAATATAATTATTATACTTTAGCGATATACCTTAATGGCTTAACAGAGATACTATGAACTTTTTATATTTTGACCCAGGATTAGGAGCCATGATTGCGCAGGGACTTGTCGCAATAGTTGCTGGAGTAGTATTGTTTTCTAAAAATGCTTTGTACAAAATAAAGCTGCTTTTGGGTTTAGTTAAGAAAGATGAGTATGACTCCATCGATCTTGATGAGAACGAAAATGAGGTAGATGAGCCTAAATAAAATCGCACATGACGCTTCTTTTCGGGATCCATCTGGTCATATATTTTACGACCAAGGTGTTTTGAGGAGACGCGTACTACCTATATACTTTAAGCAGTTTGAAGCACTTGAGAAGGGTGTTTTTGAAACGCTTTCGCGAAAGCGATTACTTATTCCTCACAAAGTATCTTCGAGGTCTGAAGATGAAATCATTATCACTCCTGAAAATATCCCGTTTATTACATATCCATATGAGTGGAGTCTAGAGCAATATAAGCAAGCTGCTCTACTTACATTAAAGATTCAAAAATATGTTTTAAGTAAAGGGTTTATCTTAAAAGATGCTTCTGCGTTTAATGTTACAATGTATAAGGGGAATCCAATATTTATAGATACCCTTTCATTTGATTTTTATGAGGAAGGAACGCCATGGAGAGCTTACAAGCAGTTTATAACACACTTCTTTGGACCCCTTGTGCTTGCAAAATATTACGGTACAGCGATTTTAAAGATGATGCAATCCCATATTGATGGGATTCCATTAGCATTACTATCATCCTTACTACCTTCAAAAACAAAACTCAGTCCTACATTACAGACTAATATACATTTGCTTGCCAAACTAGAAGGCAGACATAATGATGACTATAAAGCAGAGACTAAAATCTCTAAACTCTCTTTAAAAGCACAAAATGCTATTTTAGATAATCTCTATGATTACATCAAGAAGATAGAATTTAAAGGAGCAACCGAATGGAGTGATTATTATACAAAAACAAATTATGCCAAAGATGCTTTTAATATAAAAAAGGATCTTATTGCCTCTTGGACAAGGTCCATTAATCCTAATCGAATTATAGATATAGGTGGTAATGATGGGACATTTGCAAGGGCTTTACAGTCTAATGCGCATCTTATTGTAACAGATATTGATAGCAATGCAGTAAATCAAAATTATGTAAAAGCTCAGACCAACGGAGAAAAGAATATGCTTGCTTTTGTAAGTGACGTGTTACAGCCAGCACCTGGAATTGGCTTTCAAAATACGGAGCGAGAATCTCTTATATCACGTTTGCAAAAGTATGCGCCAGATGTTACAATGGCACTTGCGCTCATCCATCACATCACATTATCTGGGAATGTACCATTTGAAAAATCGGCAGACTTTTTTGCATCTTTTTCTAATCATTTAATTATTGAGTTTCCTAAACGTGAAGATTCTTGGGTTACCTCCCTTCTTGTGCGTAAACGTGAGTTTATTAATCATTTTGACTTTTATAATCAAGATAATTTTGAGCTCGCCTATTCAGAAAAATTTACTTTAATAAAAAAAGAGCGTATTGCTGGCGCGTCGCGGGTTTTGTATCATTTTAAAAAGAAATAATGGCACAAACTAGCAAACGATCTCTCGTGCAAAAATTCCTCTCAAGTACAAAAGATTATCCTGTACTTGCTGGAGTCCTTGCGGGCTTATATCCTTTGCTATTTTATGCTACCAATAACTTTACGCTCGTAAACACGTGGGGTCACTTTTTCTATTTTACAGCTGTATTTATTGTTATTCCTATTCTACTTATAATAGCTTTTCTAGCAGTTGGTAAAAACATAAAGAATGGTGATTATAAGAAGTACATCATTCCCTTCCTAAGTAGTTTTATATTTCTTTTTCTGATGCACATTTCATATTATGGAATGCTTAAGAAAAAGATTACTGCAGTCTTACTTCTTGTCGCTGTGCTGGTCGCACTGTTTTTATGGAAACACGTCAAGAAGTTGATAGTCATTCAGGGTATCTTGGCTATTATAGGTTTTATAACATTTATTCCCAGAATATATCAGGCACTTAGCCACGATACCTCCTGGCACACTATTTCAACCAAATTACAGAATGTTTCTTTTCAGAAAAAACCCAATATTTATTTTATCCAGCCAGATGGTATGGTAAACTTTACGGAGCTTTATAAATCGCCCTACAATTATGACGATAAGAGTTTTGAAATTTTTCTAGAAACCGAAGGTTTTAGTTTATATCCTAATTTTAGAAGTAATTATGCGAGCACACTTACAAGTAATAGTGCGACTATGATGATGAAGCATCATTACTACGACGGTGGGTTAAGTTTAGAAACATATAATGCTCGTAATGCTATTGTTTCTCAAAATAATGTCTTAAATATTCTTAAGAATAATGGGTATAAAACACACTTGCTCACAGAGCTTCCCTATCTATTACTTAACCGCCCAGAAATGGGATTTGATTATTGCAATATCTCTTATGATGATGTAAGTTTCATAGGGACAGGATTAGGGGATCCAGTTGCGACACTCGAACCACTTAAAAGTCAATTGAATAGTGAGAGAGGTGTACCAAAATTTTTCTTCATCGAAATTTTTAATCCAGGTCACATTCACGGAAGCCCTTCAAAATCTGAAGGTATCGAAGGAGAAAGACAATTATGGTTGACTTCCTTGAGGGAAGGAATAAGTAATGTAAAAAGCCATATTTCTTTCATAAAAGAAAATGATCCTGATGCCCTGATCGTGATTATGGCAGACCACGGTGGATTTGTGGGGCTAGGATCTACCTCAGAAGTGTATGCACCTATTGAAGATCCAACCTTGATTCGATCTGTGTTTAGTTCAAATCTCGCTATACATTGGCCAGATAGTAAGGATTATGCACAGGGAGAGATTAAAAGTGCTGTAAACATTTTTAGAGCGCTATTTTCTTATCTTAGTGAGGATAAAAGTTTATTAGAAGAGACAGAAGAAAATAACAGTTATCTCGTTATTAAAGAAGGAGCACCTTCCGGGGTTTACAAAGTTATTGATACTTCTGGAGCGGTAACTTTTAAAAAGCAGTAGCCCATCTATACAATTACGACATACCAAAAAACAGATGCCCCTGCGTGGAACGATTTTATCGCTCAAGCAAAAAATGCAACATTCCTGCATCATCGCGATTTTATGGAGTATCACTCGGATAGGTTTATAGACTACTCCTTGATGTTCTTTTCAAAAGGGAAAATGGTTGCCTGCCTACCAGCAAACAAAGTTGAAAACACCATTATAAGCCACCAGGGATTGACTTATGGTGGTCTTATTATTCAAAAAGGTTTAAAGCTAAAGGACACCTTAGAGATTTTTAAGGCTCTTTTACTTTTTCTTGAAAGTAATAAGATCTCAAAACTTTTATTAAAGCAACCCCCAAGTTTCTACACCACGCATCCAGCAGAGGAAGTAGAATACCTAGTACATCTCACACAAGCGAAAACGTATCGTGTAGATACTGCCTCAGTAATTGATTATAAAAACCCAGTTGAAATACAGTCTAATAGATTAGAAGGATATAAGAAGGGAAAAAAGAATAACCTTTCCATACGAGAATCAAAAGACTTTGAGCCATTTTGGAATACTATATTGCTAGATAATTTAAAGCAACGTCATCAAGCAAAGCCTACGCATAGTCTCAGTGAAATTGCCCTACTGGCAAGTAAATTCCCGAATAATATAAGACAGTTTGATGTTTTAAAAGATGATCAAATTTTAGGAGGAGCCACTATTTTTGAAACACATACAACTGCTCATGTTCAATATATTTCGGCAGGAGAACGTAAGCAAGAATATGGAACTCTAGATTTTCTATTTCATCATTTAATCACAGAAGTTTTTAAGCATAAGCGTTTTTTTGATTTTGGTATTTCCAATGAAAATGACGGCCTTCATCTCAACAAAGGTTTGAATTATTGGAAAGAATGCTTTGGTGCACGTACCTATGTTCATAGATTTTACGAAGTTGAGACGGCTAATCATTCACTACTTAATGATGTTTTGATATGATTCCATTTCTAGATCTTCAGAAACTTAATGCGCCCTATCAGGAGAAGTTCCAAGAGAATTTTAAATCTTTTTTGAATAAAGGATGGTACGTTTTAGGTGAGGAAGTTAGACACTTTGAGCAGGAATTTGCAGCATATTGTGGTGTGAAGCACTGCATTGGTACGGCAAATGGTCTAGATGCATTACGGATGATCTTAGAGGGATATAAGATCTTAGGTAAGTTACAACAAGGAGATAAAGTACTCGTTGCAGCAAATACCTATATAGCCACGATTCTAGGGGTAAAACAAGCAGGGCTTATCCCTGTATTAGTCGATTGCGAGGTAGTCGATTACAACTTTGACTTCTACGATTTAAGCCAGAAGATTACACCACAATGCAAAGCTATTATGCCCACCCATCTTTATGGTAAGCTAGCAGATATGGAGAAAGTTTCCGCTTTCGCGAAAGCGAATAACTTACTCATAATAACAGATTGTGCTCAAGCCCACGGCGCTCGGAACACAGATGGATTAAGGGCAGGAAATCTAGCAGATGCAAGTGGCTTTAGCTTTTATCCCACTAAAAATTTAGGTGCTCTAGGGGATGCAGGGGCTATAACGACGAATGACGCACAGCTTGCCGAAATTTTAAAAAAGTATCGCAATTATGGATTTAAACAGCGGTATGTTGCAGAATTTGTAGGTATTAATTCCCGTCTTGACGAATTGCAAGCTGCATTTTTGAGAATTAAACTTAAAGATCTTGATCTTCAAAACCAGCGACGTCAAGAGATTGCTACGCTCTATTTTGAAAAAATTAAGAATCCAGCAATCACTTTACCCACGTGGGATGGAGGTAACAATCACGTTTTTCACCTCTTTGTAATACGCTGCGAGCAGCGAGACCTCCTTCAAGAATATCTTAAAGAAAAAGGAATAGCCACCATAATTCATTATCCTGTACCACCACACAAACAAGAAGCACTAAAAGCGTATTCTCAAGAATCGCTACCCGTAACTGAGCTAGTGCACAATCAGGTATTGAGCATACCTCTAAATCCTGTTATGAGTACTAAGGATATTGAGCATATAATTACAACGTTAAATGCCTTTGTATGTTAGGCCGGATACGAGAGGAAATTGCTAATAACTTCTTATTGAAGATAGCTTCTTTTAATTCGCTTAGCGTGGTCATACAAATTGCTGGTGGTTTTATAATTTCAAAACTGATAGCAATCTATCTTGGAGAGCGGGGTATGGCATTTCTGGGATATCTGCGTAATTTTTTAACATCAACCCAATCGGTAGCGAGTCTTGGTTTTTCAAATGGGGTGGTGAAGTATGTAGCCACAGATGATGATGGGGACACAAATCCGAGTACTATACTCACCACGGCAATGATTGTCTCTCTAGTTGCCACTTTAGGCATCGCCCTTGTATTGTTTTTTGGAGCTAGTTATTGGAACGATTTAATCTTTGGAGAAGATGCTTCTTTCCAATCCATATTTGAGTATTTAGCGTTCTCACTTCCCTTCATGACCCTTAATGCGCTCTTGATATCTGTGATTAATGGGAGATCTAACTATAGCGGAGTGATACGGATAAATATTATTTCAAATATCTTATCTATTGCACTTACTGCATACCTTATTATAACTCAGGCTTTAATTGGTGCATTATTAGCTATCGTTATAGTTCCAGCAATGTCATTTGTTGTCACTGCACTCTTCATTGTTTCAAGAGAGAAAGATAAAATGCTTCCTAGGCTATCAAAATTTAATTTTAAAGCATTAAAAAAATTAAGTTCATATTCTATTATGGCTGCTTTTTCAATGGTGGTTCTTCCCATTGTTTATATAGCCATACGTAATGAGATTACTAGCAATGCTGGCTACTGGGATGCAATGACGCGTATTTCTGACTTTTACTTAAAGTTTGTTGCTACACTTATGACCCTCTACATCTTGCCTCAGCTAGCAAAAGCGCAGGGAATTCTATCTTTTAGAAAAGAAGTGTTTTCATTTTATAAAACTATTTTACCATTGTTCGCGCTGGGAATGATGATACTCTACTTTGCAAGAAATTTTGTGATTGAGATTTTATATACAGATGAGTTCTTACCCGTCGCGGCACTTTTTAAATGGCAATTACTTGGAGATTTTTTTAAGGTAGCATCTATTGTAATAGGGTATCAAATAATTGCAAAAAACAATCTCAAACTGTTCCTTATTACAGAGATCGCATCCCTTATTGTTATTTACAGTACAGGAATATACTTTGTGCAACAATTTGGATATGAAGGAGCGACCATAGGGCATTGCATTAGTTATGCGTTTCATTTGTTGTTATTACTGTTTATCTTTCGGAAATCATTATTTGGAAAAATAGAACATACTTGAAATTTATAGGCAAACACATACAGCGATATCGTATCCTTAAATACAAGTGGCTTTCTACAAGTGAAACAGTAGAGGGAGATGCAACATATTATCAGCCTGTTCAAATTAATGGGAAAGGGAGTGTACGCTTTCGCGAAAGCGTAGCCATAGGTGTTATTAATTCACCGCTTTTCTTTAATACATATGCCTACATTGAAGCGAGAAAAGCAGGTAGTGAAATCATTTTTGGTGATCACGTAGCCATTAATAATAACTTCTGCGCTATCGCAAATGAGTCTACAATAACTATTGGCGCATATACCACAATAGGTTTAAACTGTTCAATTTACAATTGTAATTTTCATAATCTTGACCCTCATAAGCGACGTACAGATGCTGGTGAAAGTAAACCCGTACACATTGGAAAAAATGTATTTATAGGTAATAATGTGAGTATCTGGAAGGGAGTAACTATAGGGGATAATGCAGTCATAGCAGCTGGTAGCGTCGTTACTACAGATATAGCTGCAAGGGAAACATTTACCAGCTTCAAGAAGTAGCCTCTTCTCCCCAAGTTGAAATGTACTTTTGCGCTATATTTTTATAATGATGATACTGCTCAATAAACTCACGTGCATTTTTACCGATAGCTGTAATTTTTTCTGGAGATAGAATCAACGTAGAGAGGTCATCGTAAATGGTATCTACATCTGGCGTTGCGTCTATGGCAACCTGATTTTCCAAATTATAATATTCTTTAAATAACGTACCTGCTCCTGTAAAAACCACTTTGCCGCGAGCCATAGACTCTAGTGCGTTGTACCCTTGATCGTGCGCATATACTTGATCTAATATAATGTGAGCCGTACGATACTTTCTAATATACTCGTGATACGGTAAGTTTTGAGAAGTGATAATTCGCACTTTAGATCCGTAGGTATTTTCAATTTTTTTAAGCGCTGTTTCAAAGAGATCATTTCCTTTTTTGTAATAATTAGACCTATTGATACCGTGAAAAATTACGATAGGTTTTAATTTCTCCAGATTTTTGTAGGGTATCCCATCAACATTGATCGGATTAGGTATGAGACCTAGATATTTAGGGTGACTTTTAAGAGGGACGTGATAGTCTAAATCTGTTGCGATCACGCCGTCTATAATTTTGTAGAGCTCTTGATGGAGAGAGGTATAGCTAGGTTTGAGGTACTTTAAAGCAGCTGCAAAGGTTTCATCATTCAGTTTGCCCTCTTTGTAAGGGGTGGCAATTGTATAAGGTAGCTCGTCTGATAAGGCGTGCTTCACACTTATATGATCCGTACCACAAGAGAGAAGGAATATTTTTTTATTGTTTTGTTTTAAGTACTGCGCGATTTCCAGTTCAAGCCTAGGTGTTGTATGAAAGCTAGATTCATTAATAAGTTGCACAACGTCATATCCAGAAAGCTTAGGTTTGAGTGCTTCAAATTTTTGCCGCAAGGCTATTTCAGAAATATCAATGCCAGAAAATTTGAGAATAGCCAGTTTTAATTTTTTCCGCCAGCCAGACTCAAAGCCGCGATGTAACTCAATATCTACAGGAAATTTTTTAAAACCATCTCCAGAGCCCACAAGGGTGACCTCGTGCCCCAAGGCTTGTAATCCTTCCTTAAGTGAGTTGTGGAGCCGGCTATATTCCCCTACCAGTAGAATGCGCATTGTAAAACTTATTGGTCTTATATTTGAAAGATTGAAAACCCATCACGGTGCCGAAAGATACTTATAAAAAGATTGCGCTCGTTACTATTTCTCTTGCGGGAGGTGGTGCAGAGCGATCTACGGCCTTACTCTCGCAACTACTATCTGATCGTGGTTTTGACGTGACTATCATCACGCTTAACGATCACATAGCCTATCCATATTCTGGAAAAATTTATAATATGGGTCTCACAAAAAAGGATACCGATACCTTTGTGAGCCGACTTTTTCGATTCAAAAAGTTACGTAGATTTCTCAAAGCAGAGCAGTTTGATATAATTATTGATAATCGCAATCGCAGTAATGCTCGTAAAGAGCGGTTTTACTTAACGTATGTTTATAAAAATCAGCAGGTGGTCTACGTCACGCGTAGTTCAAAGCTAGATAACTACTTTCCAAAAAAGGGGAAGATAGCTAGAAAAATGGTTAAACAGGCTGCTGGTATCGTAGGCGTCTCTCAGCGTATTACTGAAAAAATCAATGACAGATTTAAAACGAGTAAAACTCAGACTATTTATAACCCCATCGGTAGCTCCTTAGTGATGCAGGCTGAGTCAACGGTACCGTATTTTATTTTTGTAGGTAGATTAATAAATAAGGTTAAGAATGTAGAATTATTACTTTCCGCTTTCGCGAAAGCGAACATAGAGAATACCGTTTTACACATATACGGCGATGGGCCTGATA
>CAWUIT010000019.1:0-18018 GCA_963922345.1 uncultured Dokdonia sp.
AAATGTCCAACAAATTACCGATGAGCTAGGTTATGACGGTGGTGCATTTTTCTCTCCAGATGGGACAAAATTAATTTTTAGAGCAAGTAGACCTAAAACTCCCGAAGCCATAAAAAAATATAAGGATTTACTCGCGGAGGGTCTTGTAGAACCAACGGAAATGGAACTGTTTATATGCAATGCAGATGGTTCTGACCTCAAGCAACTCACCAGATTAGGAAATGCAAACTGGAGTCCGTTTTTTCACCCTAGTGGCAAGAAGATTCTCTTTTCTTCTAATTTTGAAGCAGAGCGTGGTTTTCCTTTTAATCTATATATGATTGATATAGATGGTAAAAATCTTGAGCGCATTACACACGGAGAAACCTTTGATGCTTTCCCAGTATTTTCAAATGATGGTAAAAAATTGGCCTTTTCTTCTAATCGCAATAATGGGGGTGGTAGAGACACAAACCTCTTTATTGTAGACTGGGTGGATTAGTATATAATTACTTGTCATTTAAGCGCTCTTGCTCTTCTGTTTCTGTAGATCGATTATTATCTTCTAATTTGAAATTTCCAAATTTATAGGTAAAACCTATTTGGACATTTTGTGTTTCTGGAATAGAAATAAAGCTATTATTCTGGTTCAAATATCGCGAGGTAAGTAATGCATTTGCTTGTCCTAACAAATCGTTTCCAGTGATTTTAAGAGTGCCGCGTTTGTTCCAAAAAGTCTTTTGAATCCCAGCATTAACCGTAATTACTTCATCTTGGATATAGCTTGATATTAGAAACTTTGAAATATATTCTAAAGTTACTTCTGCCGTCCACGTCTTGTCTTTACTTATTGTAATATAATTGCCAAGATATGCATAGAACCCATCTACCGCAGCTCCTTGACGTACATTCCCACTCTCTTCGGCTAAAAAAGTAATCTCTTCGTGAAAAGCGCTTAAATAAGAATAGAGATAATACCAATCTGCAAGAGATCTTCCGTGTGTAAAATCCAGTCCCCAGGACTTGCTATCCAAAACATTTTGAGTCGAGGTTCTCAAAAATTGATTTTCATTATTTTGAAAAGGGAGTCCCAAAATATCCTCTCCATTATCTCGCCAGTAAAGATCAAAAGAATACTCGCCTAGCAAGGTATAATTGAGATTAAACCGATGACTAAAAGCAGGTACTAACTGTGCATTACCCTCGTCAAAATTATTTTCATTAAGGAAATAAGCAAAAGGGTTGAGATCTTGATATCTCGGTCTGTTTACCCTACGTGCGTAATCCAAACTAAAGCTATGATTATCTGATAGTGTATATTGCAAATAGGCCGTTGGAAAAAACTCTAGATAGTCCAGATCATTAATCACATCTAGAGCGACTGATGTGCCTTTAGAGTTTGTCTGCTCGGCTCGAAGGCCACCCTTTACACTCCATTTTTCCCAATCTTTTGAGAGTGACAAGTAACCTGCAAGGATGCGCTCGTCATAAAGAAAGTCGTCATTTTGGGCTTCATCCAATCCAGAATTACCCGTATCGTCAAGCAATGGGAAATTAATTACAGATCTAGAATCAATACTAGAAAACTTACCTCCAGTGTTAAAGGCGACACCTCCCAATTGTGTGCTGTAATCTACTTGCCCCGTAAAGATTTTAATATCCTGAAATGATGCACTTTCAAATTGAACATTTCTAAAAGTTTCATCAGCTTGATCACGATAGATAGAACGTAAGCGCTGATCTCGCTCTCTTGAAAAATTAGTATGGTGTGCGTTTGCACTTATTTCTCCATTTTCAAGAGTTTTTTTATACTGTACGTCTAGGGCGACATTTGTACGCTCACTATCCAAATCACTTTCGGTCGCAATTGTAAATGGATCCTCAACAGTAGAAATCACATCTGTTTGTGATCTTGTAAAATCAAAAACATCTGGAGAGTACAACGCAACGGCAGAAAAACTAAATAACTCTTTTTCGTTGATTTGATAATCTAGAATCAGGTTTGCATTATGGGCTTGAGACCAATTTTTACGTTCATAATCTTGAGCCCATCTTATACGCTCCCCAGGCCTTTGATACGTAATAAAATTATCACTCTGGAAGGAAGACTTTTGAGGATTAAAGCTATAATTAAAAAAAAGATTTACTTTTTTGGTTTTAAAGTAATGACTTGTTCCTAAAGCGTATTTTGGAAAAATCCCATAAGTTGCTCTTGCTGTAACGCCTCCCTTGTATCCAACAGAAACTGCTTTTGAAGAAATAATATTGAGTACTGGACCACCTTCAGAATCATACCGCGCTGGAGGATTTGCAATGACCTCAATTGACTTGATTGCATCGCCCCCTATACTTTCTAAGAGGCTTTGAATCTCTTCTACATCGAGATCTATCTTTCTGTCATTGAGGTAGATAGTCACTCCCTCATTTCTAACAGATATTTGATCTTGATTTACGATCACCCCAGGAGTGCGTTTTATAATATCAAATGTATTTCCAGAAGAAAGGATTGTATTTTCTACGTTAAATACGAGTCTATCTGGCTTACGCACTACTGTAGGTTTTTTTGAGGTAATAATAACCTCATCAAGTCCCTCTGGAGCAAATTCAAGGATAATTTTGGGCAATTGTTCATTTCCCGAAAGGGAGAAAGCATCTGTACTATACTCCTCGTACCCAACGAAGCTCACCTTGAGATAGTAGCTAGCATCATCCAACTCGTTGATTGAAAATGAGCCGCTCTCATCTGTAATGGTCCCGTAAACAAACTCTTGGTCTGCATTAATCAATATCACGGTAGCAAAGGCAATAGGTCTATCTTGCACATCGAGCACTTCTCCAGTGAGGGTGAAGTCTTGAGCGATTATCGTCCCTTTTAATAAAAGAACAAACACAGTGAGTATGAAACGTGCGATGCAGGGCATGAAGGGATTAAAAATAACACCAAAAATTTAAGTAAGTTTCATCCCGTACGATTATTTTCAATAATTCTGCAAAATAGATACGTCGGGAATTATTTCCCTTTGATTAGCCGTATATTTGCAAATCATTTGCTATGACTATGAAGAACATCCGGAATTTTTGCATTATTGCCCACATTGATCACGGGAAAAGTACCCTTGCAGACCGTCTACTTGACGAAACTGCTACGGTAACAAAAAGAGAAGCGCAAGCCCAATTACTCGATAGTATGGATCTGGAGCGCGAGCGAGGTATCACTATAAAATCGCACGCCATCCAGATGGAATATATTCACAATGGTGAGAACTATATTCTTAACTTAATTGACACCCCTGGTCACGTAGATTTCTCATATGAAGTATCGCGCAGTATTGCTGCTTGTGAGGGCGCACTTCTCGTTGTAGATGCCGCACAAAGTATCCAAGCTCAAACCATTTCAAATCTATATCTAGCGCTAGAAAATGATCTTGAGATCATTCCTGTGCTCAATAAAGTTGATTTACCAAGTGCAAATCCAGAAGAAGTAACAGATGACATTGTAGATCTATTAGGTTGTGATGCAGAAGAAGTAATCCCCGCTTCCGCGAAAACGGGAATAGGTATAAAAGAAATTCTGGCGGCAGTTATCGAGCGAATTCCTGCTCCAAAAGGGAATCCTGATGAGCCATTGCAAGCATTGATTTTTGATAGTGTTTATAATCCATTTAGAGGAGTAGAGACTTATTTTAGAGTCATTAATGGTAGCATTAAAAAGAATCAACAAATCAAATTTGTCGCCACTGGAAATACCTATGGCGCAGATGAAGTAGGAACTTTAAAACTTACACAAGCGCCTAAGCAGGAGATTAAGGCTGGAGATGTAGGCTATCTTATAACAGGTATTAAAGATGCACGCGAGGTAAAAGTGGGTGATACTATTACCGATGCAAAAAACCCTACAAAAAACGCTATCGCAGGTTTTGAAGACGTGAAGCCTATGGTGTTTGCTGGAATTTATCCTGTGGATACAGAAGATTATGAAGAGCTACGCAATTCTATGGAGAAGTTGCAGCTCAATGATGCTTCTTTAGTTTTTGAACCAGAAAGCTCTGCAGCGCTTGGCTTTGGATTTAGATGTGGATTTTTAGGAATGTTACACTTAGAAATCATTCAAGAACGTCTAGAACGTGAGTTTGATATGACGGTAATCACAACGGTACCTAACGTATCATATCACGCTTTTACACACAAAGATCCAGACGAAATTATTTTGGTTAATAATCCGTCAGATTTACCAGAACCTTCATCCCTCAATCGTGTAGAGGAACCCTTCATAAAGGCAACCATAATCACAAAGTCTGATTTTGTGGGACCTGTTATGTCCTTGTGTATTGAAAAACGAGGTCAGATTGTAAGCCAGACATATCTTACAACAGAACGAGTAGAACTTAATTTTGATATGCCACTCGCTGAGATCGTTTTTGACTTCTATGATCGTCTCAAAACGGTTTCTAAGGGGTATGCATCATTTGACTACTCACCTATTGGCCTGCGTGCATCAAAGCTTGTAAAAGTAGACGTACTTCTCAATGGTCAACCAGTAGATGCACTTTCTGCACTATTACACCAAGATAATGCTTACGATATAGGAAAACGCATGTGTGAGAAGCTACGTGAGTTAATCCCACGCCAGCAATTTGATATTCCAATACAAGCTGCAATAGGCGCAAAAATTATATCACGAGAAACTGTTAAGGCATTACGTAAAGATGTTACTGCAAAGTGTTACGGAGGGGATATTTCGCGAAAGCGTAAATTATTAGAAAAACAAAAGAAGGGTAAAAAACGTATGCGTGCTGTAGGGAACGTTGAGATACCTCAAGAAGCATTTATGGCGGTTTTAAAACTCAATGATTAATCAAGGATTCACCTTGACTTAATCTAAGTTTTTATAACAGATCCACCATTTGTTTAACGCTATCACTTGTAGAATACCTCAAGTGTTGTTCCTGTAGGTCTTTAATAGAATGCATTTCTAGAGAATGTATAATTCCTGTTTTTGTGATACTTGCGCTTGAGTGTACTTCATAAAAACCAGCTTGTTTAAAAAGACGAATATTAGTGGGCGTGATGCCTCCACCTGGCAAGATTTTGATCCTTCCTTGCGATTGTTTGTGAAGTTTTTTTAAGAGTTCAATGCCCGCAACTGCGGTTTCTTGTTGTCCCGAAGTGAGTACTCGATCTACTCCAAGGTCTATTAAATGCTTTAACGACTGTGCAGGGTTTACCGTCCAATCAAAACCTCGATGAAAGGTAAATGGAAGATCTCCACAACTTGCTATAAGTTTTGCTGTGCGCTCACGATCAATTTCAAAATCTGCCGTAAGTATCCCTGAGACAATCCCCTGCACTCCTATACTGCGAGCGTTTTTAATATCTCTCAACATGACATCAAACTCGCTTTGAGAGTAGGTAAAGTCTCCCGATCGTGGTCGTATTAATAAAAAGACTGGAATTTTTAACTCTTCAACTACCTTTTCTATAAGTCCGTAACTAGGGGTTATACCTCCAAGAGCTAATTCCTGACAAAGTTCTATACGGTGTGCGCCACCCGCTTGAGCAGCAAGTGCACTTTCAAAAGAATTTGCGCATATTTCTAATTTCATATTTAAAGATACTAAACAAGTGGAATCAAGTGATCATAAGTCTTGCAAGAGAATATTATAGTACTGTGTTTTCTGTATCTTAGTCTTAAACTTCTGGCTTATGCGATTGCTTTCTTTACTCTCAGTTACACTTCTAGTACTAACGAGTTGTAAACATATTGTTGAAGTTGCACCTGCGCAAAAGGATCAGGCATTAATCAATTATGTGAATCCGTTTATTGGGACAGGAGGCCACGGGCATACCTATCCTGGTGCTACAATGCCATTTGGGATGATGCAATTGAGTCCAGACACTCGACTTGAGGGCTGGGACGGCTGTTCTGGATACCATTATGATGATGCGTATATTTATGGTTTTAGCCATACACATTTGAGCGGCACAGGCGTTTCAGATTATGGTGATATTTTATTGATGCCTACAACTACTGTTCAATTTAATAATGGAGCAGATGGTAAGGCAGGGTATCGCGATCATTTTACCCACGAGAATGAAAGTGCCTCTCCAGGATATTATAAAGTACATTTAGATAGCACAAACATAGATGTAGAACTCACCGTGTCTAAGAGAAGTGGGGTTCATAAATACGCTTTCGCGAAAGCGGACTCATTAAATAATCACCTCATTATAGACTTAACACATCGCGATGAACTCTTGAGCGCTACAATAGATACACTCTCTAATACGGAATTAATAGGACACAGACATTCTAAAGCTTGGGCAGAAAATCAAAAATTATACTATTATATTAAAACTTCACATCCATTCAAGTATTCTAAGCAACCTAAATTATCCAAAAAGGATACTACTGCCCACAAAGCCGCACTCACATTTGACAACCCGAGTAATGATCCTATAGTCATAAAAATTGGTATTTCGGCAGTAGATGAAAACGGTGCCAAAAAAAATCTAGAAGCCGAAATAGGAGAAAAAACATTTGAAACTGTCAAAAAGGAAGGACAAGCAGTATGGGAAAAACAGCTTGAAAAAATTATAGTAGAAAGTGATAACAGTGATTATAAAACAATTTTTTATACGTCTCTATATCATACTATGCTTGCGCCAAATTTATATCAAGATGTAGATGGTAGATATAGAGGTATGGATCTCAATATCCATCGAGCTGAAGATTTTGAATATTATACTGTCTTCTCACTTTGGGATACTTACAGAGCTGCACACCCCTTATACACTATCATTGAGCAAAGCAGAACTAACGATTTTATAAAGACTTTTCTAGCTAAGTATGATGAAGGTGGCACACTCCCCATCTGGGATTTAGCTGGCAATTATACAGGCTGTATGATAGGGTATCACGCTGTACCAGTTATTGCAGATGCTTATCTAAAGGGTATACGCGATTATGATACAGATAAAGCTTTTGAAGCAATGGTGCATAGTGCAATGCAAGATAAGCTAGGACTCAAAGCTTACAAAACCTATGGCTTTATCCCTCTGGAAGAGGAGGCAGAGTCTGTATCTAAAACGCTAGAATATGCTTATGATGATTGGACGATCGCTCAAATGGCGCTAGAGATGGGTAATCAAGAGATGTATGAAGTTTTTACAAAGCGTGCCCAATCTTATAAAAATGTGTACGATCCCTCAACGGGTTTTATGAGAGGGCGTTTGCGTAACAGCTGGTTCAAATCGTTTGATCCCTATGAAGTAAATTTTAATTACACAGAGGCAAATGCGTGGCAATACAGTTTTTATGTACCCCAAGATATCTCAGGCTTTATAAAACTAGTAGGTGGTAAAAAGGCATTTGAAAAAAAGCTAGATACTCTATTTTCTGCAAATCTAGAGACCTCTGGCCGCCATCAACAAGATATTACAGGTCTTATAGGCCAATATGCACACGGCAATGAGCCTAGTCATCATATGGCATACTTGTATAATTATGTACAGAAACCTTGGAAAACGCAAGAACGTGTACACGAGATACTCACTACCCTCTATTCAAACAGACCAGATGGCATTTCGGGTAACGAAGACTGCGGGCAGATGAGCGCTTGGTATGTTTTAAGCTCCTTAGGTTTCTACCCCGTGGCTCCTGGATCGAATCAATATGTAATAGGCACACCACTTTTTGACAAGGCAACGATGTACCTTGAAGATGGTACCACCTTTACTATTGATGCAGAAGATCTGAGTGATACGAATATTCACATAAAAGACGCTTACTTAAATGGAAAGGCACATCCTTACTCATATGTAACACACGAAGATATCATAGAAGGAGGCGCAATCGTTTTTAATATGGATAGCACCTCTTCTCGCTGGGGGAAACACCCCGCTCACAGTCCTCATACTGAAATAATAGATCATATTATTACTGCATCGCCTTACATCGAAAGAGGCGACAATACATTCAAGGATAAAACTCAGGTCACTCTAAGTACAGTAGATAAAAATGCTGAGATATATTATACTTTAGAAGCGAATGACTCAAACTTTAAACGTTATCGAACCCCTATTGACATAAAGGATTCGGGAATTTTGAGGACATATGCTCAAAGCCGAAATGGCAAAAGTGCCACATTATCGACACCATTTTATAAACTGAATAGTAATTACACCCTCACTATTGATGCTACCTATGATAATGCGTACAATGCTGGCGGAGATCAAGCGCTTATTGATGGAATAAGAGGCACGAAAGAATTCAGATCTGGAGCTTGGCAAGGTTATAATGATCAAGATGTTATCGCCACGTTAGACTTAGGGGCATTACAAACCGTAAGTCAGGTAGAAACCGCATTTTTACAAGATCAGAGAAGCTGGATATTTTTTCCTACCCAAGTAGAAATCTTAGTTTCTAAGGACGGTTCAAATTTTCAACCTTTTTATAAAGAAGACATAGATGCTACAACTCCTGCTAATGATGTAGCAATTAAAAGGATTACTTCTCAAACTGACCCGGTGAATATTCGTTATGTTAAGTTAGTTGCAACCACCGTAGGTGATTTGCCAGAATGGCATCTAGGTCACCCCTATGATGGCAAAAGCTGGATATTTATTGATGAACTTATTGTACGCTAAAATAGTTAAGTATGCCGTCATCTTTAATAAGTGTTTCTTGGCTCCAAAATCATCTAGATGATAAAAATATAGTTCTACTTGATGCAAGCAGTGCGCCCAATGGCTTAGTCATTGAGAACGCCCTACGATTTGATATTAAAAACACATTTAGTGATAGGGCTAGTCCCTTGCCTAATACATTACCTAGTGCTTCACAATTTGAGGTTGAAGCCAGAAAACTAGGTATATCTAGTGATAGTCATATCATTATTTATGATGCTCAAGGGATATTCACAAGCCCACGCGCTTGGTGGTTATTTACTATTATGGGACACCCTAAGGTCTCCATATTAGATGGTGGCCTACCGGCTTGGTCGTCACATAATCTTCCATTAAAACCTTATGATAATACACCAAAGTCTTTAGGAAATTTTAAAGCAAACTTTAATACCGATGCTGTAACATTTTATAATGATATTTTAGAAAACGTCTCAAAAAAATCATGTAATCTCATAGATGCAAGGTCGGCTGGAAGATTTTCTGGAAATGACCCTGAACCTAGAGCACATCTACAAAGCGGTCATATACCCAACTCTTACAATCTACCTTATACGGTAGTTCTCGACAATGGAAGCTTTAAAAGTAAGGATGACTTGAAACGTATCTTCCAAGGTCTTACCCTTGACGAAAAGCCTATTATATTTAGTTGTGGTTCTGGAATTACAGCTTGCATATTACTTTTTGCATATCAATTAATCTCTAATAAACCGGCATCTATTTATGACGGATCGTGGACGGAATATGCAGAAAATCGTAAACTTTATACCACTTAATCAATACTATCATGGATAGACGAAAATTTATAAATCGTTCGGCAGTGGCCAGTGTGGGCATCGCATCTGGTGCTAGTCTTATCGCTTGCAAAGAGGATGTAGATAGTAGCGCTTTCGCGAAAGCGGAAAAAAGTTCTTTAAAAAAACCATCACCTATAGCTATATGTACCTGGGCATTTTCTGGAGCTACTGAGAAAGCAGGACAATTATTAAGAGAAGGGAAAACTGCCTTAGACGCAGTTATAGGCGGAGTAGCCGTAGAAGAAGAAAATATCGAAAACACAACGGTGGGTATTGGGGCTACACCAGACCGAGAAGGAAATGTAACTTTAGATGCCTGTGTAATGAATTCTGATGGAGATTGCGGAGCGGTGCTGGCCGTTGAAAATATAGTAAATGTTGCCGCTCTCGCCAGAAAAGTTATGGAAGATACGCCTCACGTTATTCTGGCTGGTAAAGGCGCCGAAGAGTATGCCTATTCTCAGGGGTTTAAAAAGCAAAACTTGCTCACAAATGAACGCAAAGCAGCTTGGGAAAACTGGAAAAAAACGAGTAACTACCAACCAGAAATTAATATAGAAAATCACGATACTATCGGAATGCTTGCGATAGATAGTAATGGAGACATCGCAGGCGCTTGCACTACATCTGGCTTAGGGTATAAAATGAAAGGACGTGTAGGAGACTCTCCCATCATAGGTTCTGGACTTTACATCGATAATGAGGTGGGTGGTGCTGTTGCTACAGGTATGGGTGAAGAGGTTCTAAAAACGGTGGGTAGTTTTTTAATAGTAGAGTTAATGAGAAATGGCTTATCACCCCAAGAAGCTTGTGAGGAGGCAATACAACGCATTGTAAAAAAAGGACCTGCCTATAAAAATTTCCAAATTGCTTACATAGCACTTGATAAATCCGGAAATACGGGAAGCTATTGTATACATAAGGGATTTACTATGATGAAATACCAAAACGGTCAAAATAGTAATATCACTTCAAGCTACTATGACGTCTCTAGCAATTGAGTCAACATTTTTTTCAAAGTTTCTAATAAAATAGACAGGATACTTATTTGCATCGATTAAAGACAGAAATGGATGCTTTATTAAGAATTCTTTGGCAATTGACAGTTCAGAAATCCATTGATTACTGCCTGACTATCAACGTTGTAAAATAATCTCTAGCCAGTCATTTTTAGGTGGATATAATAATCGTTTAAAAGTTTTGTTATATATTTGCATACGCCTTTGGGCAAAAAATATTTAAGACTGTTGTAATTGACTTTAAATAATCAATTATGATTTGGGGTGAAAGCCAAGCATCTTTGCTTGGCTTTCTTTATTCCCATAATTTAGTGCTTGGCTTTCAGAACAAATCAGTTGGGGTGGCGAGTAGCACTTCCTTTAGGGATTACAATTTTAAAAACGAGCCGCTTCTCTTCCTTTATACACTTTGCTTGGCTTTCTTTATTCCTATAGTTTAGTGCTTGGTTTTCATAACAAATCAGTTGGGGTGGCGAGTAGTACTTACTTTAAGGATTACAATTTTAAAAACGAGCCGTTTCTCTCTCTTATCCTCTTTGCTTGGATTTCTTTACTTCTCTATTACTAACTAAAAAACGCATAAGAGCCTACTACTTATTAACAGCGTTCTTTATTGTTGATGCATCTTCTTACATTTGAGTTTTAGCTGTATTATGCTTTCGCGAAAGCGTATTTAAAATCTACTATCCGTGACTTACACAACAGAAAATACTCAAAAAAGACTCTTTCTCCTTGATGCATATGCCTTAATTTTTAGAGGGTATTATGCCCTTATAAAAAACCCGCGTATCACAAGCTCTGGTATGGATGTAAGTGCCATTATGGGTTTTACAAATAGTCTTTTTGATGTTATAAAACGGGAGCGACCAGATCACCTCGCCGTTGCCTTTGATAAGGGTGGTAGCTCTGCACGCGTGGAGGCTT
The DNA here is from genome assembly GCA_963922345.1 of uncultured Dokdonia sp. Lineage (GTDB taxonomy): Bacteria > Bacteroidota > Bacteroidia > Flavobacteriales > Flavobacteriaceae > Dokdonia. Next base: position 11,402 of record CAWUIT010000019.1, read on the forward strand.
TTGAGGATTATAAAGCAAATCGTGATGAAACCCCAGAAGCTATTAGAGTTGCTATCCCACACATACAAGAAATTTTAAAAGCGATGCACATTCCCATCATTGAACGTGAAGGTGTGGAGGCAGATGATCTTATAGGCACACTCTCAAAACAAGCCGAAAAGGAGGGCTTTAAAGTATATATGGTCACTCCGGATAAAGACTATGCCCAACTCGTATCTGAGAATATCTTTATGTACAAACCAGCACGTATGGGTAACGGTATTGAAATTTGGGGAATTCCTGAAGTTCAAAAACGTTTTGAGGTTGAACGACCAGAACAAGTAATCGATTATCTAGGTATGATGGGTGATGCCTCTGATAATATCCCCGGACTCCCTGGGGTAGGTGATAAAACTGCAAAAAAGTTTATTGCTGCATATGGTTCTATGGAAGGACTCCTAGAAAATACAGATAAGCTCAAGGGCAAGATGAAAGAAAAGGTGATTGCAAATGCTGAACTGGGATTACTTTCTAAACAGCTTGCAACGATTATGCTCGATTGTGATGTACAATTTAATGCAAAAGACTACGAGCTTTCTGAGCCTGATGCCGAGACGGTGGCAAAAAAGTTTGACGAATTAGAGTTTCGTCGTATGAAGGACCAGTTTGTGAAGATCTTTTCTGGTGAGGCAGATCAAGGTACGCAAGTAAGCTCTACACCAACGGCAAAAAAACAAGCAAACACCACTGCTGGAGCTGGACAGTTCTCCCTATTTGGAGGAGACGATGGCGCTACAGCAGAGGCAGTATCTGATGCCTCTACCCGAAAAACCTTAAAAGACACACCTCATTTTTATCAAAAAGTAGACAGCCCGCTTGCGCGAAAATTATTTATCCAAAATCTTCTTAAACAAACTTCTGTATGCTTTGATACAGAAACTACTGGCCTAGACCCGCTCGTTGCAGAGCTTGTAGGTATTGCTTTTTCTTGGGAGGCGTGTAAAGGATTCTACATCCCCTTCCCTGAAGTAAAAGAGGAGGCTCAAGAGCTTATTGATGAGTTGAGACCTTTTTTTGAATCTGAGAGCGTTGAAAAAATTGGTCAAAATTTAAAATATGATATTAAGGTACTCGCAAAATATAATATAAGTGTAAAAGGAAAGCTCTTTGATACCATGCTTGCGCATTACCTGATCAATCCAGATATGCGTCATAATATGGATGTGCTTGCAGAGACGTATTTAAATTACACACCCGTCTCGATTACAGAGTTAATTGGTAAAAAAGGTAAGAATCAAAAATCGATGCGTGAGGTGCCGATAGAGGATCAAACAGAATATGCTGTAGAAGATGCAGATATTACTCTCCAGCTTAAACATCATTTTGAAAAAGAATTAAAAGAAGCAGGGACACGCAAGCTCTTTGATGAGATTGAGATTCCACTGCTGCGAGTACTCGCCGCCATGGAAGTCGAAGGTATAAATCTGGACGTAGATTTTCTAAAAAGCTTATCTAGTGACCTCAATGCAGATATTGAACGCCTAACGTCAGAAATTTTCGCGGAAGCGGGAGAAGAATTTAACATTGGGTCTCCTAAGCAGCTAGGTGAAATTCTCTTTGATAAGATGAAACTTGTTGACAAACCCAAAAAGACTAAAACAGGACAGTACTCTACTGCCGAAGATGTCTTATCGTATCTAGCAAAAGATCACGAGATTATTCAAAAGGTTTTAGATTATCGAGGGTTAACAAAACTAAAATCTACTTATGTAGATGCATTGCCAGAGCAAGTAGGTCAAGATGGACGCGTTCATACAGATTATATGCAAACAGTCGCTGCTACTGGAAGGTTAAGTTCTAATAATCCTAACTTACAAAATATCCCTATACGTACAGAAAGAGGGCGCGAGGTGCGTAAAGCTTTCATACCAAGAGACAATAACCATACGCTACTCGCTGCCGATTATTCTCAAATAGAGTTACGTATAATCGCTGCCTTAAGTGAAGAGGATACGATGATAAAGGCATTTACAGAAGGGGAAGATATACACGCCTCTACCGCCTCTCGAGTATTTAATGTACCACTGGATGAAGTAACTCGTGAACAACGTAGCAATGCTAAAACGGTCAATTTTGGAATTATCTATGGAGTATCTGCTTTTGGACTTTCAAACCAGACGGACTTATCTCGTTCTGAAGCAAAAGAACTAATTGACACCTACTATAAGACTTATCCAAAACTGCGCAACTATATGAGTGAGCAAGTAGAAGTCGCACGTGAGAATGGATATGTAAAAACCGTTTTGAACCGTCGCCGTTACCTCAATGGGATTAACTCAGGGAATGCTGTTGTAAGAGGTGCTGCAGAGCGTAATGCTGTAAATGCACCTATACAGGGAAGTGCCGCAGATATCATTAAGATTGCAATGATAAACATCTATGATAAACTAGAAAATAGTAATTACAAAACAAAGATGCTGTTGCAGGTGCACGATGAATTAGTATTTGATGTACCAAATGATGAACTAGAGGATGTAAAAGTTCTTATTCAATCTGAGATGGAGCAAGCCTTTAAAATGACGGTTCCTCTTGATGTTGAGGTAGGTATTGGAAAAAATTGGTTAGAAGCACATTAGATTGAAATACAAAACAACTCAAATTCTGCAGATGTATCTTTATAAATAAAAATGAAAGGTGCTTAAGATAAATTATCTGTACGCTTTATAAATGACTACAATCTGATTTGTTCTGTTACCCGAGGTATCACTTATAAAACGATCTACATTAAGTGTAAATCCATCATTTGTAAAACTCGACACAAGCGCTCTTACAAGTCCTTCTTGCGTACCGCCAGTACCACTTGTGCCATTATCGCGTAGCGCCTGCCCATTATTATTAACAAAAAACGCTGCTATACAATGATCTTCTGATGCGTAAGTACCAATATTATTAATACTTGAACCACTAAATGCATTTGATATAACTTGTTGATCGATGACACCAGAGCGATTATTTACAGCATATCCAGTAGTCATTCCTCCAGCTATCCGGATGTCGTTGGAATTATTGTTTCCAGAGCGACTCGCACCTTCATTATAATCTTGCACTCTATTAATAGCCATAAATTCTACACTACTAGGCTCGAATCCAACTCCAGTTACGCTCAAGGATCCAGCTGCATCTATAATAAATTTTCCAAATTTTACAGAACTTTGATTGCGGGATACTATTTGATTCCATTGACTATTTTCCCAAAAGTAGAAACCCTTAGATGTTAATGTACCATTACCAGTATTATAAACCATCGTACCCTCGACAAGATTAGGTCCGTTAGGATTTTGCACTGTAGAAGTATCAGATAACGAATTTAAATCTACACGCGGGATTAAAATGCCACTATCAGAGCTACTTATATCTAAAGCTGCATTAGGAGTAGTTGTACCAATCCCTACTTGACCAAAACTGGGAGTTTGAAATAGGATAAGAATCAAAAGAATTATAGGGGTATTTCTCATCTTTTTTTTTTGTAAAATTACGTAATAATGGAAAATTAAGACATTTACTACATAAATTATAATCACTATTATTAAATAATCGACGAAAAGCAATTTTTTATCGATAAAATGCCTTTATAATACAAACCTATATGTCCATTTGATCAAAAAAGTGTTTCTTATTTGCTGTCCTAATATTTGAGTATCGGCGGCATCTATAAGAGAATCTTGTGTATCTGCAAGTCCCTCAATGCCTTGAGACCAAACTAAAAATAATTCCGATCCTGGGATATATTCCCATCGTGCAACAAGATTAGATCTAAATTGTACGAAATTAAAATCTGGATTACCGAAACTATAATCTACCACACCATCCTCATCTTCATCTACAGTATAAAAATCTGAACTTCCCTCTTGTACTCTAGTAATCTGATTTGCATTAAATAGGTTTACACGCTCATTTAAATTTTGATTCGAAGCGTCTACTACATAATTAAAATTAGAGTAAGTACCTTTTGCTATAAAAGGCTGTGCGTAATACTGTATTGTAAAATTGGGATTGATATTATAATTAATACGCAATGTTGTACTCAATGTTTCTTGGTCTATAGCTCCAGTAATATAACGTGTGCCAAATTGAGCTGACTCATAAGCCTGTTGTGTGACATATTGCGTTTTATTTGGATTTATATCATACTCTGTACTAAGATTAAGACTAAGGGCATCTATGGGCTGCCAGTTTAACCGAAGTACATATCGATTCAAACTAAAATTATCTTGTTGCGCTTGAGAATAAACATACCCCGCAATGGCAGAGAATTTCTTACGCTGGTCTGTGCCTGAAAATAAAAAACCGAAATTCTCTTCGGCAAACGCCCACCTTGGACCTCCACGTAAGTAACTATTTATAAAAATACGAGGCTTATGAGCACCCCCAATTTCTGTAAACCAGTTATTTTTCCAATTCATATTTCCATTGACTTCATATTGAATTCTATTATAATTCCCTTCAAAATCAAATTGTGTCGTTTGCTCAAAACCTAGATTTGCCTGTCTATACCAGCTGGTTGAATTATTCCAGAACCTCCGTACGCTAGCAAATTGCACAATTCTATCTGCGCGCCTTAAGAATCCTATATCATTAAGTTCTAATCCTGGTGATCTCCAGTTGCCTCCTAGTTCATACCTCCATTTGCCGCTTCCTCTACCTATGGAAAGATTACCGCCCGTTCCAGAAAGACTGGTTGCGATTGGGTCTACTTCTAAGTGATCTGCGTCAACTCTTTGATATAGATGTGTAAGTGAGGTTTGTGTATTTAAAATAGCCTGTGTGTCTCCATTCACTCTACTTATAATCCCACGACCTTCTATATAATATTTTCGATCTTTCCAGTTATGTCTAAAGTCGATCCCCCCAGAATAGGCTTGCGTATGTAAAAAGTCCAAGCTACGCTCCATATTTCTGTGTGTAGTGGTAAATATCCCTCCTATAAAAGAGTTACGGTCGTTAAAGTCTTTTTGAACACGACCAACAAAATAATTAGTAAGCGGCTCTACAAGTTCCTTACGCTTAGTCCCTAAAAGTCCATCTAATTGTAAAGCTCCAGTGATTTCTTCTCTATTGTCAAGTTCTATTTCGGCAAACTCTTTTGCGGTAACACTTTCAAGCACACCGATAGTCCAGCCATCCTTTGTCTTACCACTAAATTTTGCAGCACCCAGTATGGTAGTATTTGTTGGAAAATCTTCATATTCGCCTTTTGAGGCATCAAATGTGGTACCTCCTTGTGGTGTTCTACCTATCCTTCTGGGAAAAAAGACATTGTCTGCCCCACCTCCTACTCTAAAATCAAATACACTCTTATTTTCTACAAAGAAAGGACGTCTTTCTTGAAAGAATATCTCAAAACCATCTAGAGCGATAGCCCCGGGATCTGCATCTACTTGACCAAAGTCTGGATTTACAGTAAGATCTAAAGTAAGGTCATTTGTTATTCCAATTTTTGCATCGAGACCTACATTCCCACTAAAGTTGTCACCATCTCGAAAAGGATTACCCACCTCTTCCTCAAATGTATCATATTGACCTAGTAAAAAAGGTTGTATCTCTAGCTGTTTTTGTGGTTTAATAGCTTGTATACCTCTCAACTCTCCAAACTCGCTTACCCACCCTGGAGGATTAACAGGAAGTGGCTGCCAGGTAGAGCGTTCTTCATTTGCAAAGTAGCGCCGTGTAGATTGTATCCCCCATACTTGCTCCTCCTCTGCACTAAAACGTAACTGACTAAAAGGAATACGCATCTCTACCGTCCATCCCTCCTCATCTTCTGAAGTAGCCAGATACCAGATAGGATTCCAACTAGAGTCAAAGTTGCCATTGTCTGATATAAACTCATCTCCCTTAACACCTGAAGCAGATGCGGTAAATGAAAACCCAGTACGATCATCATTATAACTATCAATATTGATCTCTACCCAATCGCCTGGAAAATCATCCCTGCGACCTAGTCGCTTTTCTATCTTAGACTTGTCACTTTCTAAACAATGAAAGGCCACATATAGATTTTTTGCATCATAGGTGATTTTCATCTTAGTCTGTTGCGTAGGTGGTTTTCCTATATCTGGCTCAAACTGTACATAATCTGTAGACCAAGGTACTGCCTCCCAAGCGGGGTCAGAAAGATTTCCATCAATCACTGGTGGCGCTCCTTGGAAGGTAGCCGTCGTATATGACTTTCTGGTTATTTGAGATTCTGTTTCACTCGTCTGACTATGTAAAAAGAAACTGTTTAATAATAAGAGTGCGATTACTACTCTTTTAAAGTGAGGTGCATTAAGCATTTGATGGTTGTTTTGATTGATTACAGTAAAGACCTCAAAAGTCTGCTCTTGTGACAAGAGTTAAACAATTTTAAGATTTAATTAACTTTGAGAGGAGTAAGTACGCTTTCGCGAAAGCGTAAAAAAGAGGTAAAATTTGTCCATCTGCATCGCATCTAATTATACGTCTACAAATGGGGTTAAAATATACTGCCTCACACGTTTGTGTGATAAATAAATTTATGTACTTTTGCAAACCCGTTTTTAGACGGGAAATGGAATGTTTAATTAAAATTAATTAGTGTGGACGCATTAAGTTACAAA